>CAKQEE010000246.1 GCA_934230055.1 uncultured Clostridia bacterium | reverse complement strand
TGCCCCCCAGACAAGCGCGCTACCAACTGCGCCATACCCCGACAACGCATATTATTGTATCATAATATTTTTGTTTTGGCAACAATTTTTAAGGGAAATTTACAACACTTTTTAAAATATTTTTATAAAACATAACGGTGATAAATTTTATATGAGAATCAGAAGAAAGAAAAATCTTGAAGACAGGCTTTCCGTCGCAAACGAATACCTTCTTCGTGCCGATGCGGATATTTTAGACGCGCGTGAGGCAAGGAAAAATAAGGATATTTTGAACTTCGGACAAATTTTCGGAAACGACAATCCCGTATCTCTCGAAATAGGTTGCGGCAAGGGAGGCTTTATTATAGAAACCGCAAAAAAATTCCCCGACAAAAATTTTCTTGCGGTGGAGCTGCTTGATAACATTATAGTTATGGCAGTCGAGAGCGCGCAAAAGGAAGGCTTGAAAAACCTAAAATTTTTTGCCTGCGGGGCGGATTACCTTTCCCGCTATATAGAAGACGAGAGTATAGAAAGAATTTTTCTGAATTTTTCTCCGCCGTATAACGGAAAAAGATACGAAAACAGGCGGCTCACAAAAGACTCTCTCACGGTAGATTATAAAAACTTTCTAAAAGAGGGCGGAGGCGTGTTTCAAAAAACCGACGATAAGGATTTTCTCGATTATTCTTTTTCTCAATTTGCTAAATACGGGTTTGAGGTGAAAGACGTAAGCGAGGATATAAATTGCGGAAAAACGGAAAACGTTATGAGCGAGTACGAAAGAAAATTCCGCGCGGCGGGGGTAAGCGTATACGCGCTTATCGCTAAAAAGCCGAATAATTAACCGATAAAACAAATAAAACAAAACCACCGAGCGTGCAACGGGATTTTTACGTTGCGGTTCGGTGGCTTCTTTATTAGGTATTTTTTAGTTTTTCTTTTTCGGGTGTTTGTTCCGTTTCAGTTGCGACCATAAAACCGTGGCTATCTGGAGGGGGATTCCTATAATGAAAACTGCCCACGGATTAAAGGGTAAAAAATAGATGTAAATACTTGTCAGCAAGCTCCATACGAGTGCCGAAATAATAACGAAAGTAAGCGGACGTTTTCCCCAAAGACAGTTAAATACGAGTAGAACTATACAAGAAACGGGTATTGCGTAAACGTAAAACTGCCACAGAGTTTGCCCCGCGAGCGTTTTTCCGTAAACGAACAAAACGATTGCTATAAGCCACACGAGCGACACCGCAAGCAACGTGATAACTATTTTATTAGGTTTGTTCTCTTTCGCGTTATAAACGTTATCGTAATACTCGTCCGAAAGGTCTTTAAGCATATCGTCTACGGTAACGCCGAATATATCCGCAATGTCTTTAAGAACGTCTATGGGCGGGGTAGCGATACCGTGCTCCCACTTGCTTATCGATTTATCGGTGTAATTAAGCTTTTCCGCAAGTTCCGGTTGAGTCATTCCGTTTTCCGTGCGGAGCTTTGCAATGTTTTTTGCAATATTCTCTTTAATAT
>CAKQEE010000245.1 GCA_934230055.1 uncultured Clostridia bacterium | reverse complement strand
CCCGATATAGGGATTGAGCGCGGTTACGAGCATAAGGGAATTGTAAAGATTATGCTTCATCTTTTCCCTGTTCGCCTTAATTCCCGTTACGCAATGCTCTTCAAAGGAAATTATTCCGTCAGAAAGAAGCCTTGCGGACTGCAAGAAGTTATAAATGATTACGGGCATAAACACGTTCAGCTCGAAGTTGCCTTGCGAAGCACCCATACCGACCGCGACGTCGTTCGCTATAACCTGAACGGCAACCATCGTCATAGACTCGCATTGCGTGGGATTTACTTTGCCGGGCATTATAGAAGAACCCGGTTCGTTTTCGGGAATGAAAATTTCGCCGAGGCCGTCTCTCGGACCGGAAGCGAGCCAGCGCACGTCGTTGGCTATCTTCATAAGGTTTGCGGCAAGGGCTTTCATCGCGCCGTGCGCGAATACGAGCGCGTCTTTAGAAGTGAGCGAATGATATTTGTTTTCCGCGGTGACGAAAGTTTTGCCCGTAAGCGCGGAAACTTCTTTCGCAACCTGAACGTCGAAGCCCGCGGGCGCGTTAAGCCCCGTTCCTACCGCCGTGCCGCCGAGAGCTAATTCTTTTAAGCCTTTAAGAGAAAGTTTAAGCTGTTCTCTGGTCGTTTCTATCATAGAACGCCAGCCGCTTATTTCCTGCGAAAAAGCTATCGGAACGGCGTCTTGCAAATGCGTTCTGCCGCTTTTTACTATCCCCTCGTTTTCCTTTTCCAGACGGCGGAAAGTGGCGATAAGTTTATCCATTGCGGGAATAAGGTTATCTTCTATCGCGATGACCGCCGCAATGTGCATTGCCGTGGGGAAAGTATCGTTAGAACTTTGGCTCTTATTGATGTCGTCGTTGGGGTGGAGAAGCTTTTTGCCCGCTATCTCGTTGCCGCGGTTAGCGATAACTTCGTTAGCGTTCATGTTAGACTGCGTGCCGCTGCCCGTCTGCCATACCACGAGCGGGAAATGCTCGTTAAGTTTGCCGGAAATAACTTCGTCCGCCGCCGCAACGATGGCGTCTTTTTTCTCTTCCGTCAGCTTGCCGAGTTTGAAGTTTGCGATAGCCGCCGCTTTTTTGAGTATGCCGAACGCGTGAGTGATTTCTCTCGGCATAACTTCCACGCCGATTTTAAAATTCTCGTGACTGCGCTCGGTTTGCGCCGCCCAATACTTGTCCGCAGGGACTTTAACTTCGCCCATCGTGTCTTTTTCGATGCGATATTCCATATTGCCTCTCCGTCCTTTAATTTTTTAATATACGGTTGTCAAAGCGGAAGTCTTTTACTCTTTTTTAGCTAAAAGCCCGCCGCGGCAACGCCCGTAAAAATAATAGCAAAAAAATAACTTATAAGAACTTTTGTACCGAAATTTCGGCAAAATCCTTTAAGTTTTCCCCCTGAAAATGAAAAAACCGCCCCTATAAAAGGTAGCCGGTTACTCTACGAAGCCTTGAAATTTCGTTTTTCGATGGCTTACCCCATCAGCAAAGCCGCTTTATTCTGT
>CAKQEE010000244.1 GCA_934230055.1 uncultured Clostridia bacterium | reverse complement strand
AACCGAAGTTAATCGAGTATAATTTTACCGCGCGAAGGGCATCATTCCGTTACCCGTAACAGACAGACGACGTTTTTACATAAACTGATAACGGGAATTACTTGACACTTCGGAGATATTATGATTAAGAGAGGCGAATTGTATTATGCAGACCTCAGTCCCGTGGTCGGCAGCGAGCAAGGCGGAGTAAGACCCATTCTCATCGTACAGAACGATACGGGAAACAAATACAGCCCGACGATTATCGCCGCGGCGGTAACGAGCCGTCTTACAAAAGCAAAACTCCCTACGCATATAGAAATAAGCGCAAACGACTTCGGACTGAATAAAGATTCCGTTATACTGCTCGAACAAATCCGCACGCTGGATAAACGGCGGCTTAAAGAACGTATCGGCGAGCTTTCCCCCGTTACGATGCGAAAGGTGAACGCCGCGCTCCTTATTAGCCTCGGTTTTTCGCAAAAAACGGATATAGTTTGAACCCCGTTCAAGTGCTTGAACCTATTCAATCGCCTGAACGAAATTAAAAAATATAAGCTAAAAGCCCGCGATTTAATCGGTCGCGGGCTTTTTTCGTTTGCCGTAAATATTTAATCTTTAATAAACTTTTAATAATAACCGTATTTTTTATGCTTTGACATAAGGAAAGAAAGCGAAAGTATAAACGCGCAGACTTCCGCCACCGTTATGGCAAGCCAGATTCCGTCTCTTCCCATAATCATCGGAAGCACTATTACGGAAGCCGCTTGAAAAACGAGCGTTCTTAAAAAGGAAATTATCGCGGATACCGCGCCGTTGTTGAGCGCGGTAAAAAATCCCGAAGAGAAGATATTGAACCCCGAAAGTAGAAACGCGAATGAAAATAATCTGAACGCTTTTACCGTTAAATCGAACAGTTCCGCGTCGTACCCGACGAAAATTTTCGCAATCGGCACGGCGAGAGCCTGCGCAAGCCCCGCAAGCACTACGCCCGAAACGGACATACAAACAACGCTTTTGCCGAAAATGTTTTTAAGCTCCGCTTTGTTACCCGCGCCGTAGTTATAAGAAACTATCGCCGCGCTGCCTATGGTGTAGCCTATGGAAATAGCCACGAACATGAACTGAACGTACATTAAAACGCCGTACGCCGAAACGCCGCTCTTGCCGAAAAGCCGCATAAGTCGGTAGTTGTATAGCAGTCCCACCAAAGAAGAGGCGATATTGCTCATAAATTCCGAAGAACCGTTTGAACACGCCGCGATTATCGGCTTTAATTCGAGCTTCGTTTTGGCTATTCTTAAAAGACTGTCGTTCTTTCTTAAAAAATAGACGAGCGGAATTATTCCGCCGACCATCTGCCCGATACCCGTAGCGACCGCCGCTCCCGCAAGCCCCCATTGAAAGCCCGCGATAAAAAGCGCGTCGAGAGCCATGTTCGTAACGCCAGCGGCTACCGTTACGTATAGTCCTAATTTTGGCTTTTCCGCCGTTACGAGAAAGCTTTGAAACAGGTTTTGAAGCATAAACATAGTGGTAAAC
>CAKQEE010000243.1 GCA_934230055.1 uncultured Clostridia bacterium | reverse complement strand
TTACTCTGCAGATCCGAACGTAAGCGATAACAATTCGTATTTTTTCATAACGAACGTACTGCTTTTCGTTTTCGGAGGTATAGGTTTTTTAATATTCTTTATCAAGAATAAAGAAAAGGTAAAAGCTTTTACAGATACCTTGAAGTTCAAAGATTACGCGATGGCAGTAGGTAAAACGATTATAGATAATTTAACGAGTCTTGCTTCGATGGTTTTAATCGGTACGGTAAACCTGACGTTTTATACCATACTCTCGTCGTCTCTCGGGGTATTGAGCGCGATAGTGGTTTCTGTAGTGCTGAAAGAAAAAATCACCGCAAAGCTGATACTTGCCGCCGTTTTTGCCATTGCGGCAATAGTATTTAACGTGCTGTGAAGAGAAAAAAATTTTTTATCCGACGAAAATAAGGTTTATAATAATCATAGGAGAAAAGTGTATGCGGAAAAATATAGAAAAAGAACAACAGGAGTGGCTCAGACTTTGGTGCGACGATACAAAAGACGCGCTATTACCGAGAGTGGCTTTGATAGGCGATTCGATAACCGAGCAAACTTATCAGGTAGTTAAAATGGAACTCGAAGGAATTGCCGTCGTAGATTATTTTGCGACGTCGTATTCCATATCGTCGCCAACGTATCGTAAAATGTTAAAAGCGTTTGCAAGCGATACAAACTATGACGTAATTTGTTATAACTACGGTTTACACGGCGAAGATATTGCGGCTGACGATTACGAGCTTAACTATTTCAAAAGCTTAAAAGAAATTACAAAAAGCGCAAAAACGGTAATTTGTTTAACGACGGAAGTCAGATGTAAAGATGAGTTAGACAAGGTTGACGAGAAATGGGAGAAAATCGTTAAAGAAAGAAATACTCGTGCGATTAAAGTAGCAAAAAAGCTTAATGCTTCCGTCGTTGATCTTTACGAATTGAGCGTTAAACTCGGTAAAGACGCGAAAGTGACTGACGGAATACATTTTAACGAGGCAGGCATCGAACAAATAGGAAAATGCAAAGCGAAAGCAATTAAGGATATATTAAGTAAAGAAAAAGCCTGAAGGGCTGTTTTAAAGGAGAAAAAATGGATATTCACGGAACTTCTACCATATACGTTTCTGAAACCAGGGGGGAGTGGTTTTATAGCGGTTTTACCGTAAACGTTGACGAAATAGGTAACGGGCCCGTTAAAAATTTCAGTCAGGCGTTTGAAAAAATAACGGAAATCAGAGAGGCGGGGGATTTCAGACCGATTACTATAAAACTCACGGAAGATTGCTGTCTCGACGCGCCGATAGAGGTCGATTTTTCTAAAAAGTACCATAGAATAACTCCGAGTTATTTAAGGAATATAGTAATAACCTCGGACGGTGACAGGAAAAACGTTTACGGCGGTAAGCCTGTGACGGGTTGGAAAAGAGATTCGTTTAACGGAGTAAGCTGTTTTTCCGCAAGCATAGAAAAAAATAAGGACGGAGAATATCCGTATTTTACGGACTTCTATGTTAGCGGTAAGAAAGCGGACTTGACGCGTTATCCGACCGACGGTTCCACGTTGAGGGCAATAAAGACCGAAAACGATTTTCCCG
>CAKQEE010000242.1 GCA_934230055.1 uncultured Clostridia bacterium | reverse complement strand
ACGTTACCCACGAAATACGAGGCCATTGCAAGAAGCGCAAGATACAGTCCCGTCATTCTTCTTTTTCTCTTACTCCTATTTTTATAGGCGTACCGGAAAAATCGTACGCCCTTCTTAAACAATTTTCAAGATAGCGTTTATAAGAAAAATGCAAAAGATTCGCTTCGTTCACAAAAAACACGAAGGATGGCGGTTTGGTTCCTACCTGCGTTACGTAGCTTATTTTAAGCCGCTTACCGTTAAACGAAGGCGGTTCGTTTGCACGAACGCAATCGAGAATAAGGTCGTTAAGCTGCCCCGTGGGTATCCTTCTTTCGGAATTCGCAAGGGCGGTTTCACACACGGAAAGGATTTTATCCACACGTTGCCCCGTTTTTGCGGAAACGTATATGGGGATAAAGTAATCCATAAACTTTAAAGCTTCCGCAAGGTCCGCGTTGAATTTGTTTATGGTGTTGGTATCCTTCTCTATCAAATCCCACTTGTTCATAACCACAACGGATGGCTTTGCCTGCTCGTGTATGTAGCCGAGGATTTTAACGTCCTGCTCGGTAACGCCTTGCTCCGCGTCTATCATCATAACGCACACGTCCGCGCGGCGAATCGCACCGAGCGCGCGAAGAACGCTGTAATATTCGAGGTCCTCTTCCACGCTCTTTTTCTTTCTTATTCCCGCGGTGTCTATAAGCGTGTATCTTTTGCCGCCGAACTCGAACAAAGTGTCTATCGCGTCTCTCGTCGTACCCGCTATGTCAGACACAATCGTCCTGTCAAACCCCAGCAATTTATTGCATAAACTAGACTTTCCCGCATTAGGCTTTCCGACGATTGCAATCTTTAAAGAATCATCCGTTTCGGCGGTCCCTTCTTTATCGAAATAAGAAACAACTTCGTCTAAAAGCTCTCCTATACCCGTGCCGTGTTCCGCGGAAATTCCGAAAGGCTCGCCGAGTCCGAGGTTATAAAACTCGAACAGCTTGCTCTGGTCGTAATTATCCAGCTTATTCACCGCAAGAACGACGGGCTTACCCGACTTGCGAAGCTTTTGCGCCACGTCCTCGTCGGAAGCGTTAAGTCCCGTTTTCGCGTCCGCAAAAAGAATTATCACATCTGCCGTTTCTATCGCTATTTCCGCCTGCTTTTGAATATGCTTCCACATGGCGTCCGTAGATTTAAGCTCTAACCCGCCCGTATCCACAAGGGTAAAATACCGTCCGCACCATTCCGCGTCGGCATAAAGCCTGTCCCTCGTCACACCGGGGAAGTCTTCTACGATAGAAAGTTTTTTTCCTACCACTTTATTGAAAAAAGTCGATTTACCGACGTTCGGTCTGCCGACTATCGCCACCAAAGGCTTCGTCATCTTAATGTCCTCTTTTGTAATTTATTTAACGTTTATCCAGATAAGAACGGTTCCTAAAATAATTATTCCGAGGCAAACCCAAAAAGTAATTTTAAGACCTTTGCCTTTGTTGGCAACGAAACGATAGCTTAAACAGCCTATAATGATACAAACACACACGTTTTTAATCGTTTCTAAAATTTGCGGCAGGTATCCGCCGATGGTAAGAATCCCCCAGTAGGAAAGTAAGC
>CAKQEE010000241.1 GCA_934230055.1 uncultured Clostridia bacterium | reverse complement strand
GCATATATCTGGAAGAGGGCGAAAAGCTGACGGTTAAAGAACTTTTATACGGACTTATGTTGCGTTCGGGAAACGACGCGGCGGAAACTCTTGCGGATTTTTGCGGAAACGGGACGAAAAATTTCGTACGTATGATGAACGAAACGGCGCAAAAAATAGGGGCGAAAAACAGTAATTTCGTAAATTCGCACGGTCTGCACAACGATAATCATTACACAACGGCTTACGATATGGCTATAATCACCGCGTACGCTTTGAAAAACGAAACTTTTCGCGAAATCGTATCTTGTCGTGTCAAAGAGATTCCGTGGAGTACGAGAGGCTATAAGCGACATTTAGTCAATAAAAATAAAATGCTTGCGGGGTTCAATGGGGCTACGGGCGTTAAAACCGGCTTTACCAAAAACGCGGGGCGATGCCTTGTTTCTTCTTGTTTGCGTGGCGATATGGAGCTTATTTGCGTAGTTTTGAATTGCCCGCCCATGTTTGAAAAATCCAAAACGCTCTTATCGGAGGCTTTCGAGAGTTTTAAGCCGAGAAAGCTTGTTTGCGCCGAAAACGTAATCGGCTTTGTAGCGCGCGGAAACGAAACGGAAAAAGTAGGCGTGTATATAAAAGACGATATAATTTTGCCGCTGACAGACACGGAGTTCGAAAATTGCAAAATCGTATACGACTACCCCGAAACGATAGGCGAAAACGTTAAAAAGAACGAAGAAATCGGTTCGGTAAAAATTTATTGCGAAAATAACTTGATTTTTTCTCAAAAAATTTATACACTAGTATAGACGCGTTTACGTGCGCGATTTCAGAAAAGTAAATGCCGCAAAAGCGAAGTTAAAATGCGAAGGAAGAAAAATGCGTATAAATAAATTTTTGGCAGAAAGCGGGGTTTGTTCCCGTCGTGCCGCAGATAAGCTTATAGAAGAAGGCGTCGTTAAGGTAAACGGCAGGGTTTGCAAACTCGGGTCGGAAATCAACGAAGGCGAAGACCGAGTGACTGTGAACGGCAGACAGGTGAACCTCGTAAAAAAATACGAGTACTATATTATGAATAAACCGAAAGGATACGTTTGTACCGTTCAAGACGACAAGGGCAGAAAAACCGTTATAGACCTTTTGCCGCCTAATTGCACAAGGGTTTTTCCTGTCGGTAGGCTCGATTACGACACGGAAGGACTTTTGATTCTCACGAACGACGGTGATTTAACTTTTAAGCTTACACACCCGAAGAACGAAGTTCCTAAAACCTACGTGGTTAAAACGGAAAAACCCGTATCGGACAAAGACTTGGGAGCTTTAAGATCCGGCGTTGTTGTAGACGGCGTCAGGACCAAAAAAAGCAACGTAACCCTTATTGAAACGACGAAAGATGGTTCTAAACTGCAAATAACCATTACCGAGGGGCGCAACAGACAAATAAGAAAAATGATCGAAGCTGTCGGTAACTCCGTAGATTTTCTTAAAAGAATTAAAATAGGCGATTTAAAACTTTCGGGGCTGAACAGGGGTGAGGTAAGAAAACTTTCTCCCGAAGAAATAAACTATCTACTTATGCTGTGATAACTAAACGAATAATCCTAGTAGGATTTCTTTTATTTGATGATTTTTTATTCCACCGCTTAGAGC
>CAKQEE010000240.1 GCA_934230055.1 uncultured Clostridia bacterium | reverse complement strand
ATAAATATCTTCGTAAAGGGTTTTCGCGTCGCCCGATTTATGGAATTTTTCGCGCGCGGGAAAGGTTTTATAGATTATAAGACGCGGCTCGCGCGATAAAACCTTTATAAACTCCTCTTTAAGAATTCGCGTTCGAGAGTAAGTGTGCGGCTGAAAAACTACTACGTACTTTTTGCCTTCTTCTTTTTTCGCCTCTAAAAATGCGTTTATTTCCGCGGGGTGGTGGGCGTAATCGGCAAAAACCGCTTTCCCGCAAAAAGCGCCTATCCGTTCGTTTCTTCTTTTCACACCCGAAAAAGAAGAAAGAGCCTTTTTTACCGCGCGAAAAGAAATTCCCGAAGTCCTTGCGGCGGCAACCGCGGCGAGCGCGTTATAAACGTTGTATCTTCCTCGAATTTTAAGTTCTATCCGCCCCGCGCGGACGCCGTGTTCGTAAACGGTAAAGGAATATCCGCCGTTTTTCCCTTTCGACGTAATATATTTCGCCGCGAACATCGCGGAATTTTTTATGCCGAACGTGACGGAAGCCTCCCCCGCCGCTTTAAGCGCGCCCTCGTCGTCCGCATTTATAACGGATACGCCGTTTGAAGCGAACTTCTTAAAAGCCGCCCTTTCCGCTTCCGCGCCGCCGAAGCTTTCCAAATGGTCGTTATCCACGTTCAGCACCACGCAAAGATCGGGCTTTATATCCAAAAAATTGCTTTTATATTCACACGCTTCCGCCAAAGCGAACTTCGCGGGGGTTCCTCCCGCCGTAAAGTTTCCGCGCGCGCCGTATTCCCCGCCGAGAAAAACCGCGGGCTTTTCCCCCGCCGCTTCAAAAATCTCCCAAAGCATAGCGGTTACGGTGGTTTTGCCGTGGCTTCCGGAAACGGCGATCGACCGCGGGTATTTTTTTAGAATATACCCTAAAAGTTCGCTTCTTTTTATAATCGGTATTCCCCGTTTTTTTGCCGCGACAAGTTCTTCGTTATCCCCCGAAACGGCGGAAGTATAAACGACCGCTTCCGCCCCCGCAACGTTTTTTGCGGAGTGTCCGAAAAAGACTTTTATACCGAGATTTTGCAGCTCGGAAGCTGTTGAAGAAGGGTTTTTATCCGAACCGCTTACCGAAAAACCTTTTATGCGACACCACTTTGCAAGCCCGCTCATGGAAACGCCGCCTATCCCTATAAAGTGTATTTTTTGTGTTTTTGATATACCCAAATCTTGTTTCATACCATATTTTATGATTAAAACGAAAAAAAAACGGATATTTTCCGAAAAAATTTTTAAAAACGGGTTGAAATTCCCTTTTAGCTGTGATAAAATACAGATAATAATGTTAAGGACGGTAACAAAAAATGAAAATCACAGACGTTAGAGTACGTCTTGTAAAAAAAGACGACAGTAAGCTTAAAGGCGTTGCTTCGGTAACCTTTGACGAATGCTTCGTCGTACACGACATAAGAATAATCGAAGGTAACGAAGGTTACTTTATCGCTATGCCCAGCAGAAAAACGGGCGACGGCGAATTCAAAGACGTTGCTCACCCCATAAAATCGGAAACGAGAGAAGAACTTATCAAAGCGATTCTTTCCGCTTTTGAAGAAGAAAGAAATAAAGTTACGGAATAAAAGCCGATTGGAATAAACGCTTAGTTAA
>CAKQEE010000239.1 GCA_934230055.1 uncultured Clostridia bacterium | reverse complement strand
CCATCTGCAAGCCTGCACACATTCGCCGCGATTAGAGCTTCTTCCCGTGCGGTAATCGGATAAAACGCACCTGCCGCTATATGAAATACACATCGCGCCGTGAATAAACGTTTCTACTTCAAGCTCCTTGTTCTTTTCCGAAATCTCCGCAATTTCTGCAAGAGAAAGTTCTCTTGCAAGTATAACTCTTTTAATACCGAAATCCTTCCAGAAACGCGCGGCTTCGTAGTTTAAGGTATTCGCTTGCGTGGAAAGGTTCAAAGACAGCTTCGGCGCAACTCTTTTTGCGACCGACAAAAGCCCCGTATCAGAAACGATTGCGCCGTCCACGCCGATTTTTTCAAGGAACCGAAAATATTCTTCCGCTTCTTTTATATCGTTATTGCGCGCAAGAATATTCACGGTAACGTAAATTTTTTTGCCGCGCTCGTGAGAAAATTTTACCGCTTCTTCAAGCTCGCCTTCTGAAAAATTACCAGCCTGCGCCCTTAAACTGAATTTTTTACCGCCGACGTAAACCGCGTCCGCCCCGAAATAAAAGGCGGTTTTAAGCTTGTTCATATCGCCCGCAGGCGCCAAAAGCTCCGCTTGTTTCATTTGCATTTCTCCGTTATACTTACTCCGTCTTCTATCCTATGCAGCACCGTTTTAAGGCTTTCGTCGCTCGTTACGGCGTGTAAAAAGTTTTCCATGCTATGCTTCGTCGTGGCAAATCTGTGCGGCATTTTAACCGTGCCTTCCACGTACCCGCGGAAAAGAACGTTATCCGCGAAAAGTACGCCACCCACACTCAAAACCCTTAGCAAATCGGGCATATATTCAAAATAATGTCCCTTCGGTCCGTCGAGAAAAATAAAATCGTATTCACCGCTTAAAGCAGGTATAATATTGCCGGCATCGCCACAAAAGATTTTCGCTCTTTTTTCTACACCGAGAAGCGCGTAATTTTCCTTTGCTTTAAGAATTTTATCCTCGTCTATTTCGATGCCCGTAAGTTTGGAAGATTCCGAAACCACAAGCATAGCCGCGCCGGAAAGCCCTTCGTTCGTGCCGACTTCGAGTATGCGCTTGGGCTGTTTGCTTTTAACCGTTTCCGTAAGGAGCGCAAAAGACGCCTCCCTTAAAACGGGTTCGCCGCGAAGGGAGGCTTTTCTCCGAAGTTTGGATATAGTTTCGAGTTTTTCTTGCGTATTCAATCTTAAACCACCATAACGACGGGCAAAATCATAGGATTTTTCTTCGTCGCTTTAAATACGTAATTTTTAAGATTTCTTCTTATCATTGCGGAAAGCTCCGTTTCGTCGCGAACCTTTTTAAGGTCGGTCTGTTCCAAAAGCTTTATAACGTTATCTTTCGCTTCCGCAATCATGGCGTCGGTTAAAACCAAGCCCTTGCCCACGATTTCCACCGATGAAAGTGTTGCCGAATATTCGTCTACTGCAACGACTGCAACGATAAGCCCGTCTTCCGAAAGATGTATTCTGTCGCGCAAAACAAAGCTGTCCGTTCCGTCTATACCCACGCCGTCCACAAATTTCGAACCCGCGGGGATTTCCTCTCCGAAGCGTATGCTTTTGCCGTCGAGTAAAACGGTATCGCCTATTTCCGCAATCAAGGTTTGTCCTTCTTTCATTCCGAGGCTTTGCGCAAGCTTTTCGTGCTTTTTAAGGTGCCTGTACTCC
>CAKQEE010000238.1 GCA_934230055.1 uncultured Clostridia bacterium | reverse complement strand
CGTTTGCCGCCGACTTTTATTTCTACCCGTCCCGTAAGCTCCGCGCCGAAATCGTATATTTTCTTTCCTCCGACCGTGCGTTCGGAAACGGGTTTTATTCTGCCCGTAACCTCTATCGCGGGGAGTTGCTGAACTTTTAAGCGCATGTCTTCGGAACGAAGCTTCACCGCCGCGTAATACCAACCCGCCGTAAGTCCCCATTCGGGGTGATATTCGCTGAACCCTTTTATGCTTTCTTCCAGCCTTGCGTCGTAGTTTTCGCCGTCGAACACAGAGGAGAACGTTACGGGAGATTTTCTCGCCTTCCAACCGCGCTCGTATTTACCGGAAGTAATGATTTTTTCTTCGCCATCTTTAAACTTAACGTAAAAAACCGCCGCGCACTCCGCAATACCGTTCCAGCCGCCGGACACTATAAGCCCCGCGCCGTTCTTTTCTTTTACGTAATCGGTGACGTCGTAAACGTTTATGTACCGAAGTTTGCCGTAATCGCTCTGCGCAGGATTCAACAGATTTTCGCCGAGCCTTTTGCCATTAAAATAAAACTCGTGATAACCTACCGCGCAGACGTATGCCCTTGCGCGCTCCACCGCTTTTCCGCTCGGCAACGAAAAATCTCTGCGAAACGCTATCGCCGCGCCCTCCGCGGAATAGGGCAAAACCCTGAACGAGGGCATAAAGCTCTCTTCTCCGCAAGCGATTTCAAAATAATTTACGTCGCTTTCCGCTTTTCCTTTAACGGTAGTTACAAATACTTTAACGTAATATCTTCCGAAGCGTTTCAGCGGCGCTCCGGCATACGAAACGGAAACGCTTTCCGCCGACTTCACCTCTTCGGAATCCCAAAGATCTCCGATGCCCGCCGTCGTTTTTTCCGCGTCGTCCGATACTATAACGCGATAGGAAGTCTGCAAAAGTCCGTCTTCCTCTTCGTATTCCCAGCCGAACCGCGGCGCAAAAGTATCCACGTCTATCGGGTTTATACGGTATTCCGTTGTAAAATTTTTAATTCTGCACATTCTTTTTTTCAATATCCCATGGTCGCGAGTATGGTCTGCGCGTAAAGCCTTGCAAGATAGTCGTTGGGGTGGTTTACGTTGTTGCCCGTCATATCGCGGAATCTCTTTCTTTTAAGCAGCTCCTCATTCATAGAAGTCACTTTCGCCACGCAAACGTCAGAACGCTCCGCCGCTATTTTTACGAGTTCCGCCTCGAACTCGTCGTGATGCCCGAAAAAAGGAGTACGGGTATTTACCGCCGCCGCCTCTCTGCTCGGGAGCGAAGTGGAAACGAGCACGATTTCGGTATCGGGAAGCTCGTTTTTTATCGCGTTTACGAGCGTTTTGATTTTATCCGCAAAGAAAGCGGCGGTACGCGTTTTGTCGTTCATTCCGAAAGCTATAAAAAGAAGATCGGGCTTAAAATCTAAAACGCGCGCCCGGTAATTCGCGTTAGCCCATAAGGAGTCCTGCCCGCCGACCGCGGTATTTATATAATCTATAATCTTCTTTTCCCCGCGGGAGGGCGAATCCGTATAAGAAACGCTTTCGTCCGATTTGTTGTTATTTACGGTATAATTTATTTCGTCGTATCCGTACTTTTCTTTAAGCGCGGATACGACCATTTCGGGATACGTTTCGGCATAGGGCTTTACGCCCACCTTTTTGCTCGAATTCGCGCCGGTCGTTATGC
>CAKQEE010000237.1 GCA_934230055.1 uncultured Clostridia bacterium | reverse complement strand
CAAAGTGCCTAATACCGTGGATATAGTCGCCGCAAGACGCGCAAGAACAACCGTATCCACTATCATATTTTTCAGCTTCGGCACGGTAAACAGTTGTCTGTACAGCTCGAAAGAAAAACCTTCCCACCTGCCTATCATTTTAGAGGGGGTAAAACTATATATAAAAAGTAATATTATCGGCGCGTATATAAAGCCTATCGCCAAAGTAATAACGAGTCCCGAGAGAAACTTTTTCATAATGCCGTCCCCCTTACGTTTTCTTCTTTGGAGAAGCCGCCCGTTAACATCGTGCATAAAAACATTATAACGAGAAGAATAAGCGCGACCACCGAGCCGTAATGCCAATTACTGCCCGAACCGAACCATTTTTCTATAAGCTTACCGATAATCGTTATTTTGCCGTTACCGAACGTATCGCTTATAACGTAGCAAGTCATGGAAGGCAAAAACACCATGGAAATTCCGCTGACGATGCCTGCCGTAGAAAGCGGAAGCGTTACCTTTGTAAAGACTTCAAGCTTATTCGCGCCGAGGTCGAGAGCGGCTTCCTCTAAACTCTTATCCATTTTTATAAGGGTGGTATATAAAGGAAGAATCATAAACGGCAAATAATCGTATACCATACCTATTACGACGGAAAAGTAATCGTTGTTGCCGTATATGCCGATAAGCGACAAAAGCTCTTTCATTGCCATTGCGCGAAGCACGAAGTTTATCCACATAGGCATAATGAATAAAAGCAGCAAAACCGTTCTTCTGTGAGATTTTATCCGCGACAAAATATACGCGACGGGATAACCGATAACAAGGCACAAAGCGGTTGTTATAAAACCGAGGAGCATACTCGAAAAAAGGTTTTTAAGCGAAGCTGGTTCTTCAAAGAACCAGCGGAAGTTTTCAAAAGTGAATTCCCCGTTTCTTGCCGTAAACGCGTAGTATATTATAAGCAAAAGCGGAAAAATAACGAAAAACAAAAGAAAAACCGCATACGGAATACAGAGCTGTTTTCTGGAAAAGAAAACGCCTTTCGTTTTATGCGAAAAATCTTTTATTTCCGATTTTTCCACAGCGCGAAGCTCTTTCATCGGTTACTCTCCTATTTTAGCGGGTTTTAACGACATTTTTATCTTATCTTTCGGGATTATTACAGAAACTCTGTCGTTTTCGTTCCAGGTGTATTCGGTATCGACGACGAAATCTTCTTCCTCTTCGTCCGTACGAACTATAAGCTGATAATGGTCGCCTTTATATATTATGGAAACAATATTGCCTATCGCGCCGCCCTTTTCCGCATCATCGGAAATTTCTATATCTTTAAGCCCGACTTCCACGCTCACGTCCGCGTCGGTAAGGTCTATCTTCTCGCCTTCCGCGGTGATTAAATACCCTTCTTCGTCGAGGTGCGAACCCGCGTAAAGAGAAGTAACGTCGCACTCGAATTCTCCGTCGCCGAAACAAACGGTGTTCTTTTTTGTGATATAACCGTCGTAACGATTTACGGTGAATTCTTTCGCCATTATGTGAATATCGTCCGGCTTGATAAAGATGCTTACCTTTTCGCCGACCTTTCTTTCAACCGTATCCTGAATAACGACTTCACTCTTACCGACTTTCATTACCATTTCGTAATGAACGCCTTTAAATATCGAGCTGGTTATAACGCCCTTAACCTGTCCTTTGTCTTCGTCCATA
>CAKQEE010000236.1 GCA_934230055.1 uncultured Clostridia bacterium | reverse complement strand
ATCGACAATTCAAATGCGGAATCGATATTCACGAAACATTTAAGCGAAGACCACTATCCAATAAAACGGGTAGTGGTCTTTTTTTATTTGCATGGGGTAGCAAAAAGTACTTATAGTCCGACACACTCCCGAAAAGTGCCTTAAAAACGAGATTTTGTCGTACACACGCAAACAAGAATAAAACGAACCTTGATAAAAATTCAAAGTTCGTTTTATTTTATACGAGAGATTATTTTGATTTAAGAGTTAAGTTACGGCAGTATCCGAAACAATACTCGACGATGAGCAGAAAAACGATTATACAGTCGTTGACGGGCTTATATCAAAAATGGAATTGACCGCCATATAATACGAAACGCTATCCATATTGATGGCAGGATTTACAATGCTTCAAATCGGCAGAATGCTTAACGTCAATCGCACAACAATTTGGCGCAGGCAAAACGGCATTCGCAAGAAATATATGCAAGCAACAAATCGCTTTTAACAATAAAACAGACGGATAAATCGTTAAAATTTGTCCGTCTATTTTTATGCCGTATTAACGCTTTAATTTTGCCTTCAAACTCGCAAGAATTTTGCGATAATGGCGATTAGGTGTGTCTTGTCTTGATACAAGCGGAAAGAAATAGCCCGACTTATTCGGTCGGGCTGTTTGTACTGTTATAATGCACGTTTACGGTCGAATAATTGATATCCGCAATTTCCTTGAACGTCATTGTGATAGAATGTGTTTCAACGCTTTTATCGCTTGAAATTTCTTCTAAAACGACATCTTCGCCGCCACATCCGATAAGTTGTGCTTCCGAAATTGTCCCCGAGCCGGGTTTGCCGTTTTTTCCGTCACGCGTTTCATACAAACGCACAATATCAAACAAATTCAGTACATCCCAATCTTCGTTTAACTTGTCGACGGCAAATACGGCACGATAGCAGATAATTTCAACAATACCTGAAATATTGTTTTTGCGAAATTTTATAATTCACACCCCAACATTTGACTTTGAACAAAATATTTTTTAAGTAAAATTCAGGCTTCACTTGCGAGAACCGAAAGGCTTAAACCATCCGAACTACTTTTCCCCGCACACAGATCAAAGTCCCTCCATAATGCAACAGTTTATAAGATTTGTTACACAAAAAAAGAACCGTTCGATTTGAACAGTTCTTCTTACTAGATGCAGCAACTACCTATTTTCCCGAATCGTCTCCGATTAAGTATTTTCGGCGCAAGTGAGCTTAACTTCTGTGTTCGGTATGAGAACAGGTGGATCCTCACCGCTAACGTCACCGCAATGGCATATATAACGAAGGAAATTTTTCCTTCACGATATATCTTTGTTTTCGCGTATAACCATTATACGCTTTTTTTCATCTTCCGTCAACCGCTTTTCGGTTAAAGTAGATTCACAACTGCATAGAACTTACTTACTACATTAAAGCACCGATCTCTCGTTTTTTCTTTTAAGTCAAGTATTCGTTATTCTTCGTAAATATTCGCTTTAACTCTCATTTCTGAGATCAAGCCCTCGACCTATTAGTATCGGTTAGCTAAACGTCTCGCAACGCTTACACCCCCGACCTATCAACCTCATTGTCTTTGAGGGGTCTTACTACCTTACGATATGGGATATCTTATCTTGAGGCGAGTTTCACGCTTAGATGCTTTCAGCGTTTATCTCATCCGCACTTCGCTATCCTGCCATGCCGCTGG
>CAKQEE010000235.1 GCA_934230055.1 uncultured Clostridia bacterium | reverse complement strand
CATATCCACACCGTATTTTTCGCCGAGAAGCCTTAAAGCCTTCACCGTGGAAGCACCCTCCGCAAGCTTTTCAAACTTCTCCTTTTTCACGAACATTTCGCCGAATTTGCGGTTGTTGGAATATTCGGAAAAGAGCGTGGTTTCGTAATCGCCGAGATGACACAGCCCGTAAGCGGAAAGCTCGTTGCCGCCCATCGCCTTTATAAGCCTTGCTACTTCCCTTGCGCCGCGCGCCATAAGCGGACCTTTAAGCGTGGTAAAACCGCCGCCGTCCAACATTCCCGCGGCTATGCCTATCACGTTTTTTGCCGCCGCGCCCACTTCGCTGCCGATAAGGTCGTCTCCGTAATAAAACCTTATCAGGTCGCTACGAAGCCCGTCGCAAAGCGTTTTTACCAAGTCTTTGTTTTCGGAATCTATCACCATGCAGTTGGGTTTACCCTGCGTAAAAGCCTGTATATGACCGGGACCTACCCACACCGCTATTTTGTCGCTTTCTATTCCGCTCTCCCTCATTATTTCGGAAAGCCTTTTGCCGGTATCCTGTTCAAGCCCCTTCATGCACAGCACGAAGATTTTGTCTTTTACGGAAAATTCCGTAACGCGCTTCATGAACCCGCGAAGCCCCTGACTGCTTATCGAAATGATGATTATATCGGAAGCTCCTATCGCGTAGCCTAAATCGCTCGTTAGATTTATTCTCGGATCGAGTTTTACGTACTCGTTTTTGCCCTCGTTTTTAAGGACTTCAAAAGAACGGTTGCCCGCCGTTCCCCATTCGCACACGCTATGCCCTTCGCGAACGAGATACCAACTTATAAAAGACCCCCACCTTCCGCAGCCTAAAACGGAAATTTTCATAATTATTTCCTCCTCGTTTATGATATTTCCCCTATCCCTCCGCAAAAACTCTTCCCGCCGCGGCTTTACGTAACCTTAAAGCGTTTTTCTGTCTACAAAAGCGCGGGCAAGGCTTACTTCGTCCGCATATTCGAGGTCGGTTCCTATCGGAATACCGTGCGCAAGCCGCGTAACTTTTATGCCGAGCGGTTTGATAAGCCCCGAAATATACATTGCGGTGGCTTCGCCCTCCACGTCCGGATTAGTAGCCATAATAACTTCTTTCACGTTGCCGTTTTTTATGCGCGCAAGCAAACCCTTTACGTCTATATCGTCCGGTCCCACGCCGTCTAACGGAGAAATGGTTCCGTGCAGAACGTGATACACCCCGCCGAATTCGTTAAGCTTTTCTATCGCGATAACGTCTTTCGGCTCTTTCACTACGCAAATGGTTTCCGCAGAACGGGTTTTGCACACGTCGCAAATATCGTCCTCGGAAAAGTTGCCGCAAATAGAGCAGTAATGCACCTTTTTTTTGGCGTTTATAATCGCCTCCGCAAAGTTTTGCGCTTCCTCTTCGGTCATATTGATAACCTTATAAGCAAAGCGTTGCGCCGTTTTCGCACCGACGCCCGGAAGCTTGGAAAACTCGTTGATAAGTCTCCCTATCGGTTCTATAAAAACTTTCATCTTAAAGCTTTCTCTTTTATTCAAAGCAAGCCGCGCGGAAAAAAGGACTTTTGCTTCTATATAATCGAAGTCTATCGCCGCGCGCGCCTTATCCGTTCGTTATTTTATTGCCCTTATTGAGCGGTTAAATTCCAAGTCCGCCGAACGCGCCCATTTTTTCGTTATAAAGCTTATCCGCCTTGGCGTAACCGTC
>CAKQEE010000234.1 GCA_934230055.1 uncultured Clostridia bacterium | reverse complement strand
ACCTGTCCCACGAACTGGGGATTAAGTCCGAAAGAAGCTTTAAAATGGCTTGGCGACAATATGGAAACTTATTATCCGCTCGGCGTTTATAAAGACAAATACAAGGAGGATAAGTAAATGAGTACGACGAAATTACTCATTGCGGGATTCGGCGGGCAAGGCGTGCTGTTTACCGGTAAAGCACTCGCATACGCGGGGCTTAAAATCGGCAAAGAAGTATCGTGGCTGCCGTCGTACGGTCCCGAAATGCGTGGCGGAACGGCGAATTGCAGCGTTACGCTGTCGGACGAGCCTATCGGTTCGCCGATTGTCGATAAACCGGATATACTTATCGCAATGAACCTTCCTTCGCTGGAAAAATATCTCGGCGAAACGGAAAAAGGCGGATACGTCGTTTTCGACAGTTCGCTGATTATGCCGCAGGATACCGGAGACGAGGTTATCACCATCGGTATACCTGCGACAAAACTTGCAAGTGATAACGGTCTGGAAGGACTTGCGAATATGATAATCCTGGGTAAGACTCTTAAAGAAACGGGGATACTTACTCTGGAACAAATAGAAAGCAGTCTATCGCAAATGATACCCGCAAAAAAAGCGGAACTTTTAGAAAAAAACATTAAGGCGATAGAGTTAGGATATAATTATAAGGGGTGAATTTTATGAAAGAGCAATTGAAAGAAATGGGACAGAGGCTTGCCGAACTTCGCGAAGTACACGAAATGTCGGCAAAAGAACTTGCGACGAAACTCGGGATAACCGAAGAGGAGTACGTCGCTTACGAGAACGGAGAAACGGATTTTTCGTTCAGCTTTATGTTCAACGTGGCAACGATATTCGGCGTGGACGTATTCAATTTACTTTCGGGAAATTCGCCTAAATTAAGCGATTGTGCGGTAGTCAGAAGAGGTCACGAATTCTTTATAAAAAAAGAGGGCGCGTACGACTACAAGCATCTCGCTTACACTTTCAAGAATAAAAAAGCGGAACCTTTTTTCGTAGAATGTATGCCGGGTGAAGAAGATATAGGAATGCACAGTCACACGGGGCAGGAATTTAATTTCGTACTTTCGGGAAAAATGCTCTTTAAGATCGGCAACATTTCTTACGAACTGAATAAGGGCGACAGCGTATATTTCAATTCGGGGCTTTCTCACGGTATAAAGGTTTTGGGAGATAAGCCGGTAAAATTTCTTGCGGTGGTTATGAAATAACTGTTTACGCCTTTTATTAAAGGAGTAAAAATGTCTACTATATACCAAAAATTTACGGGCAGAAGCAGGGATTCATTTAAAAGCCTTGCCGACGCGCGAGATAATTTTAAACTTAGCTATTCAAATGATTTTAACTTTGCATACGACGTTACGGACGTTCTCGCAAAAGAAAAACCCGATAAACTCGCTATGCTTTGGCTTTCCGATAAAAAGGAAGAAAAACGCTTTACTTTCGCGGATATGAAGTTTTGGTCGGATAAAGCCGCCAACTACCTGAAAAGTCAGGGCATAAACAAAGGCGACAGAGTTCTGCTCGTGTTAAAACGAAGCTATTTGTTTTGGTTCTGTATGCTTGCGCTCCATAAAATAGGTGCGGTACCCATTCAGGCGACGAATATGCTCGTCGGCAAAGATTTTACGTACCGTTGCAATAAAGCGGGCGTAAAAGCGGTGATTTTAACGGGAGACGACGACGTTACCGAGCATTTTAACGCCGTAAAAGACGAGTGCAAAACCGT
>CAKQEE010000233.1 GCA_934230055.1 uncultured Clostridia bacterium | reverse complement strand
CCGCAAGCTGCAAGGTGTAGCCTATGCCGTCTACCATGTTCACGCGGACGAGGGTTACGGGCATTTCGCCTTCCGTGGAGAAGCTGGAAGAGAATCCGCCGCCGCGGAAGTAACCGCGGTTTGCGGGCGAGAATTCCGTTTTTGCGAGCATAGCGTCTATATCTTTATCGGTTACGTCCCACCATCTCTTCATAACGGAATTGCCGTTTTCGTCTTTGCATGCGCCTGTACCGTCGAGAGCAGCCGCGCCGCTGTTTAATAGGTGCATAAAGCCGTTCTTCGCAAGACCTTCCGCCTTCCAGCCGGTACAACGCTCAACCGCCTTTGGCGACCAGTACGTTCTGACGTCTGCGAATATGCTCGCTCTGCCCGTAAGCATGTTTCCGAAAAGCATTGCAAGACCGTTGCAGTTATCGCTTTCGGTTGCGAGAAGCACGGGCTGTTTTTTGCCGTTCCAGTCGAAAGTAGAATTAAGGATAGCCTCGGTATAATCGCCGTTGGGCTTATAGTCCGTCCACATACGCTGACCTTGGAAGCCGCCGAGAATACCGTTTCTGCCGAGCGCTTCTTCGTGGCGACCTATGTCGTTGAGTTTGTCGTTGCCGAGCATTATATCTTTAACGATAAGCGTCATTTTAGCAACGAATTTCCACTGTTTTTCAAGCTCTTCTTCCGTAAAGTCTTTCTGCTCCCAGATAGAACCGTTGTAGTCCTTGCCCTGTTTAAGCTTCGTCTTTATCCATTTAAGTTCTTTTTCGTATTCCGCTTTGTCGTAAATTTCAAGGTCTATTCTTCTTAAAATTTCCGTCATATCCACCCATTCTGCGCGGATACCGAAGTATTTTTGCATCATGTTCGCGTCGAGGAAGCTGCCGCCGATACCCATGGCGACGGAGCCTATGGAAACGTACGCCTTGTTGCGGAGCTGACCTACAACGAGCGCGCATCTTGCAAAGCGCAAAATCTTTTCTTCAACGTCGGGCGTAATGCCGCTCATTCCTATATCCTGAACGTCTTCGCCGTAAATAGCGAACGCGGGAAGCCCTCTTTGAACGTGCGCCGCCATGCAAGCCGCAAGATAAACCGCGCCGGGGCGTTCCGTACCGTTAAAGCCCCACACCGCCTTGGTAGTGAGCGGGTCTAAATCCATGGTTTCGCTGCCGTAGCACCAGCAGGGCGTAACGGTGAGCGTTGCCGTAACGTTCTGTTCTTGAAAATACTTTGCGCAGGTAGCCGCTTCTTTGCCGCCGCCTATCGTGCAAGGCGAAATAACGACTTCCGCAGGAGTACCGTCTGCATAAAAGACGTTTTCTTCTATAAGCTTTTTAGCGTCTTTTGCCATTTGCATGGTCTGTTCTTCGAGTCCTTCTCTGATTCCGCCCCATCTTCCGTCGATCGTCGGGCGAATACCTATTCTGTTTTTCATTTTGAATATGTCTCCCTTTTATTTTTTTTCGGTTTAATACCGTAATTTTCTCTTTTTAATTATTTATCTTGCTTACTCGGCAAACATTCCACGAACACCGCTTCCGTATCGGAAGAAACGGTAAACTTGCCTTCCGCAACGTAAGGAAGCAGGAAATAATCCCCGCGCTTAACCGTTCTTTCGTAGCCTTCTCCCGTGATTTTACCTTCGCCCTCTAAACAGATATAAACGCTCGGGGCGTAGTACATAACGAAGCTGCCGCCCTTTCTCACCGTGTGGCGGTTTTCCCCGAAGCAAGGGGTATCTTCGTAAGTGATAAGG
>CAKQEE010000232.1 GCA_934230055.1 uncultured Clostridia bacterium | reverse complement strand
AAGTTCTCCGCCCTTTAATCTCACTTTAATTTCTTTTCCTTGCGGACAAAAACCGTTAAGGGTTGCCGCGACCACCGCCGCGCACGCTCCCGTTCCGCAGGCAAGCGTTTCGCCGCTCCCGCGCTCCCAAACGCGCATTTTAAGTTCGCTCGGGGAAATCACCTTTATAAATTCGGTGTTCACGCGTTCGGGGAAAAGCGGAGAAAACTCGAACTCTTTGCCCGTTTTTTCTATATCGAGGCTATCTAAATCGAAATCGAAGGTTACGCAATGCGGGTTCCCCATAGAAACGCAGGTTACGTTTGCCTCGAAATCGCCTATTTTTACGGGGCGGTTTATCACTCTTTCGCCTTTTAACGACGCGGGTATTTTTTCGGGCGATAAAATCGCTTTGCCCATATCTACGGTCACGAATTCGACTTTGTTTTCAAAAATTTCGAGCGAAAGCCTTTTTATGCCGCTTAAAGTTTCTATATCGAGCGACTGTTTATCGAATGCAAGTTCGTCGTGAAGGAGTTTGCCCACGCACCGAATTGCGTTTCCGCACATTTTGCCTTCGCTTCCGTCCGCGTTGAACATACGCATTTTCGCGTCCGCTACTTCGGAGGGTAGAATAAGCACAAGCCCGTCGCCGCCTATACCGAAGTGCCTGTCGGAAAGTTTTACCGCGAGTTTCTCGGGATTATCCGGCGCGGAAGTTAAACAATCCAGGTAGATATAATCGTTCCCCGCACCGTGCATTTTATAAAATTTTAAGCCGCGCATTTGCATAAATTTCTCCGAAAACCTTATATAAATATCTTACCATTTCGGCACGGAAAAGGTCAAGCGCGCGTTTATAGAAATGTAAAAACGCCCCTATAAGGAGCGTTTATATAATTCAAAAAAACAGGTTTCAAGAGGCTGTTTCGCGGTAAAATCGTTTACTTTCCGCTTTCGCCATAGTTTGCGAGAACTCTTGCGGAAGGGTCTTTTACGTCGCAGTTTTTCCAAGACTTGTTCGGCATCCAGAAATCTTTTATCATTCGCGCCTGATTCGGATAATATTTTTCAAAAAGGTCTCGGTATAAAAGCGATTCTTTGGTGAACGGGGGAACGTAGTCGTATTTTTTCACGCCGCGGCGGAAATCTTCTTCCGAATAAATTTTCTCCGCATAAGCCTTTAAGTCGTCTACCATAGAATGACCTACCGCGTCCGAAAAAGCAGCTTTTTCGCGGTATAAAATATCGTGCGGCAAATAGTCGCCCTCGAAGGCTTTTCGTAAAAGATATTTTCCCTTCCCGTAGACGTTCATTTTCTTTTCGGGCGGAATCGACATAACGTATTTTACGAAATCGAGGTCGCCGAACGGAACGCGCGCTTCCAAGGAGTTGGAAGAAATGCACCTGTCCGCACGCAAAACGTCGTACATATAAAGCTCGTTTACGCGCTTAACGGCTTCTGTCTGAAATTCTTCCGCATTCGGCGCGTAGTCCGTGTATTTATATCCGAACAGCTCGTCGGAAATTTCGCCCGTCATAATAACGCGAATATCGGTGCTTTCGTTAATATACTTGCACAGCAGATACATTCCTATGCTTGCCCGAACGGTGGTTATATCGAACGTGCCGAGAACCGAAATCACGGGTTCTATCGCCTCTATAACGTCTTTTTCGGTGATGACTACTTCCGTATGAAGGCTTCCTATAAATTCCGCGACTTCTATTGCGTATTTTAAGTCTATCGCGTCTTTATCCATACCTATCGCGAAAGTACGGATAGGTTTGCCGAGGTGTTTTGC
>CAKQEE010000231.1 GCA_934230055.1 uncultured Clostridia bacterium | reverse complement strand
CTATCGCCAACGCATATGCCGCTTACCTGATGAAGAGACAATATCCTTTTTACGTTTTATCGGTAACCGTGCCGCCTGAAACCGTTGACGTAAACGTTCACCCGAACAAAATCGACGTCAGATTTTCAAACAATTCAATTATATACGGCACTTTATATTCCGTAATCTCCAAAGTTTTAGATGGCAGCAGCGAAGCCTTAAACATTGTATCCGACAGTGGTGCGTCAGATATGAAAAGTAAGCAAAACGCTAATGATTTTACAGCAGATTATGTCACGCATAATAGTGCTGCCGCGTCTGGTAACGGAGAAAAATTCAACGCCGTAGTCGATAAAGACGGAAATTTTCCTAAAAAAAACACAGCAGATAAATACAGTTATAAAAGCATTTCGTTTGCGGATAGCGGAGCGAAAAGCGCGTCGTTTTATTCCGATAATTTTACTTCCGACTTAAAAAAAGGCGATAACGAAATAAGAGATATTTTTGCGGAAAATAAAGCTTATCTCGATAATCTTGAAAGACTTAAAAGTCAAAACTCGCTTTTATCAAACGACGGAGATAATATTATCAGAAAAGAAGTTTCCGAACAGCAAAAGATTGATATTAAAAATGATTTACGGTATATCGGACAGGTTCTTAATACTTATCTCGTTTTAGAAGACGGAACTGATATATATTTTGCGGATCAACACGCCGCGCACGAAAGATTGTTGTTCGATAATTTTATGTCGCAACTAAATAGCGGCTCGGTAGATTCGCAACCGCTGTTATCTCCGTATATCATAGATTGCAATACGGAAGAATTTACCTTTCTCTCCTCTAAAAAAGAAACCTTAAAAGAAATGGGGTTTACAATAGAAGAGTTCGGGAACGATTCTTTCAAAGTTTCGGAAATTCCCGTATGTTTCGCGAATTCGAAATTCGGAAATCTTTTTGCGGAAATACTTTCCGACCTGAATGAACTGAAAAATATCTCTATAGATTCCCTGCTTAAAGATAAAATCGCACAAAAAGCGTGTAAGGCGGCAATCAAATCCGGCGATGTTTTAAGAGAACAGGAGATAAACGTTTTGCTCGACGCGCTTAATAAAAATATAGGTCTAAAATGCCCGCACGGCAGACCTGTCGTCGTAAAAATAACAAGAACGGAAATAGATAAATGGTTCAAACGAATTGTGTAAAAGGAAAAATGCTTATCGTTTGCGGAGCGACGGCGACGGGAAAAACCGCGCTTGCGGTCGAATGTGCCAAACTATTAAAAAGCGAAGTAATTTCCGCGGACTCCATGAACATTTACTCCGGATTGAATATCGGAACGGCAAAGCCCTCCGAGGAAGAAAAGCAAGGCGTTCGGCATCACATGATCGACGTGGTTTCTCCGTTTGAAAGATTTACCGTTGGCGGATATAAAGAGCTTGCGAAGCCCGTCGTAGATTCGCTTATACGGAAGAACAAAATCCCCGTAGTGTGCGGCGGCACCGGTTTTTATATCAATTCTTTGATATACGATATGTCTTACGGGAACGGGATAGGCGATTTAGAAATACGAAACAAATATAAAGAGCTTGCCGATAGATGCGGAAACGGAGCGGTTTACGAGGTCCTAAAAGAAAAAGATTGTGAAACGGCACAAAAACTTCATCCGAACGACTTAAAAAGGGTTATCCGCGCGCTTGAAATTTGCGATTCCGGCATTAAAAAATCCGAAATAACAGACGAGCTTACTCCCGTTTACGATTATTCCGCATACTGCATAACGTATCCGAGAGACGAGCTTTATAAAAG
>CAKQEE010000230.1 GCA_934230055.1 uncultured Clostridia bacterium | reverse complement strand
AAGTAAACCTTCTTCCTCAAGCCTATTTAATATCTTTAACAAAGTCTTATACGGAACTTCTGCAAATTCAGTATCTTTTAACTTTGACACATCAAAAATTGCACCGCTGTTATTCTTACAATATTCTCTAACAAATTTGGTATAATTCAAATTTTCACCTCCTTAAATTAGCTAAAACTTCTCTATTAATTACATTATAACACATTTTGGGACGACAAAAAAGCCGACACTTGCTTTTTCTACAAAAATGTCGACTTTTTATCTTGGTGGAGATGCGGAGACTTGCACTCCGGTCTTGAACGCTTTGATAAAACTTTCTACATACTTATCCGACGATTGAATCTCGGCGTCGTCACGGTCGTCGGCGACCTTGAACGAAACCCATTCCGCTAAATTCCGCTTGCAAACCGCAGAACGAATTTACAAGCCGTACCCCGCCTTAATTTAAGCCCCTTTACGCGCCGACGGGAAAGCGCATAGAGGAACTTACGCAAAGTTAAGCTGCGTATGCTACTTGTTGATTGTTAGCATTTATTTTTTTATCCCGTTTTTACGAAGTCGGGAAAACTTCGGTATGCTTACTTTTTATCTCGGTCGCCCAATCGAATCTTTAACACCCCCGTTTGTTACAGCTTTCCGCCACTTCTCGGTTATTTTATCAGACAAATTAAGTTTTGTCAAGCACGCAAAGGAGATTTACGCGCATTTAACGGTAACTTTTCAAAGTACGCTCCGTTTCCCTTTTAACGTCTTTTTCCATAAGCGAACGCTTTTTATCGTACGTGTGCTTACCTCTGCAAACGCCGAGTTCCACTTTTACGAGCGCGCCTTTAAAATACAAACGAATCGGCACCGCCGTTAAACCTTTTTCGTTGATTTTGGCTTTCAGCTTTAAAATTTCCTCTTTATGCAAAAGCAGTTTTCTCGGGCGTTTACTGTCCTTCACGTTGTACGCGCCCGCCTTTTCGTAAACGGCTATATGCATATTTCTTACGAAAACCTCGCCGCCTTCGAGTGTGCAAAAACTGTCTTTCAAGCTACATTTCCCGCCGCGAAGCGACTTTATTTCGCCACCGTCGAGAACTATGCCCGTCTCTATCTTTTCAAGAATAAAATACTCGTGAGAGGCTTGCCTGTTTAAGCTTATCGTTTTTTCTTCCATTTTTCACCTTTCCCTTTTTTATCGCTTTTTCGGGAAGCTCCTTTTTTCCTTTCTCTCTTTGCTTTTCTATTTATCTTTTGTCCGCGCGTGCCGCTCGTTTCGGAAGCTTCCGAAAGCATAAACTCCGCGCGCCTGTCCACGAGGTTTACGCCGACCACCGTTATGCGTACTTTTTCGCCGAGCCGATAGGTCCTTTTACCGTCCGACAAAGTATAATTTTCTCTGTCGCAGGTTATTCTGCCGCCGCTTAAAGTTTCCGCCCTGACGAAGCCCTCTACCCCGCAATCGAGTTCTACGAACATTCCCGAATTAAGCACGCCCGAAACGACGCCTTCAAAATCTTCTCCCTCTTTACCCGAAATATACAAAAGCTTATAATAATCGTCTACCGCGCGCTCGGCGGCTTCCGCGTTCTTTTCCGTTTCTGAAGCCTGAACGGAGGCGCTCTCCGCAACGTCCGCAAACCGCTCTTCTATATTTTCGGTGCCGTTTTCTATAAGATACTTCAAAATTCTGTGAACGACAAGGTCGGGGTATCTTCTTATAGGCGAAGTAAAGTGGCAATAATGCTCTTCTGCAAGCCCGAAATGCCCCTCCGCAAGCGGCGAATATCTCGCCTTTTGCATGGTGCGGAGCATAACCC
>CAKQEE010000229.1 GCA_934230055.1 uncultured Clostridia bacterium | reverse complement strand
GGGTCGAGCTTTTCGTAGCCGTTGCACATAAACCCTACCGCTTTCGTAACCGAAATGTTGGAACTGAAAGAAGATTTTCCGAACGCAAGCCCGAACGCCGCGGAATTGCTTTGCCCGCTTTCTATCTTAACGTTGAACTGCACCGTGAAGTCGGCGTATTTCTTTTTCGGTCCGAAGCAGGAAAATTCCGTACAGCCCGCAAACACGAGCTTTTCGGACTTGAAATATATGTTATACATAGGAAGCGTTACCTGCGAGCCTATGTACCACTCCTTTTCGTTCACGTAATAAGAAAATCCGCTTTCGTCCTCTTTTATTCCCTTAAAGTTTATCGCGGAATCGGTAGCCGAAGAGCCTTTATAGGTAAAGTAGGAATAAGAGAAATTATCCGCGGAAAACTCTGCGTTCGCGCCGCCGAGAGAGGCAACCGCGCAAAGTCCGTCCGTTTCTACGGTATAAAAAGTAAACTCGTTTTCCCCTATCGCAACTTTAACTCTGCTATCGGCGTAAGCGGAAAGGGTAAGCTTATAAATTTCGCCCTCTTTAAGGTTAAAAACGGCGTCGCTTCTCTCTAAAACGTTGCCTTTTTTAACAAGAGAGAACAGGTATTCTCCGTTGCCGCGCTTTTCCGCGCCGATAAAGTTCACTCTGTCCGCGGCTTCCTCTCCGTGGGTAAGCCCAAGTCCGAAGCCGAATTTGTCGCCCTTGTCCGCGGAGCTTATTTTGAATTCCACGGAAAGAGTATAAAGCTCGTCTATCTTCTCAAAGCGTTTAAGAACGTTTTCGGAATACAAAATAAAATCTTTGCCGCAAAGAAGCATTTCGCCTATCGGGGCGATATAAAGCTCCGTTTTATCGTATCTGCAATTAACGTGCCACTTTTCTTCGCCCGCCGCCTCGCTCGGGTAGCTTATGGAAGGATTTGAAAAATCGTCCTCGAAAAAGGCTTTTTCTCCTTCTCCTTTATAAATCGCGACTTTAAGAATATCCGCAACGGGGTTCATTCCGTTAAGGCAAAGGTACGAATTTGCTATTTCCGCGTTATCGAACGTCGCGGAAAACTCCTCCGCGCCGAAGCTTCCGCGCTTTTTCTCGTAATCGTATCCGCTTTTATCCGCGGTATAACCTTTTACGGTAACGGAATAGGTTTCCGCCGCGGTCGGCGCAAAGTCGAAAGCGTATTTTACTATTTTTTCGGTGCTTAAAGTATAAAGATCGGTAGAAAAGCTTTCGCCCGAATCGGATATGCCCGCCGCGCCGTAGTTCTTAAAGTATCGCACGTCCGCAATCGAAATTATGAACGCGCCGTCGTACATATAAAAATCGTTTGTGGAATCCTTGCCGCCGAAGCCTATTCCCAGCCAGTTTCCGAGCGAATCCGCCTTGAACTCGAACTCGAATCGCACTCTTTCGCCTGTGAAAACTTCTCGGTTAATAACGGCGGCGCCCGCCCAGAAATATCCGCCGCCGAAGTGCAAAGCTTTATAGGGCGCGTTTATTTTGCCGCCGTGGTTTTCCCACTCGCCCGCGGGCGTTTCGGAATTGAAATCGTCGTAAAACCACTCGTTTTTAACGGAAGCCGCCTGCGTGTTTTCGCTAAAACTCCAAAGGTAGGCAACAGCTGCGGCAAACACGAAAATAGCGGCAAAAACGGCGAAAATTCTCCTTTTTACTCCCATTAAAAATATACCTCCGGCGTGATTTTATCAAGAACCCACTTCAAAAGGAATATGAAAGGTATCATAAATATCGACCAAGATATACCCACCGTGGCGGCGTCTATAATGTTCATGGTAGAACCGGAAGCCAC
>CAKQEE010000228.1 GCA_934230055.1 uncultured Clostridia bacterium | reverse complement strand
TCGTGGTAATCCCCGCAACAAAACACAAAACGTCGTCCGGAAAAAACGGAAAAAGGAACATAAAAGTTAAAACGATTTTATCCTTTCCTTTAATCTTATTCAGCCACTTATCAAGACTTTCCTTCCCCACGAGCCACTTTGCCACCCTGTAACCGAAAACTCTGCCGATAAAAAAAGCTACAAACGAACCGACTATTATTCCGATACAACTGAAAACCGCGCCCTTAAACGCCCCGAAAATCAAAACGCCGGCGGCAACCGTTATAAAAGCAGGTACTGGCAAAACGACTACCTGCAAAAATTGTAACGCTATAAAAACAATAACCGCATTACCGCCGAAGGAAGAAACAAAACTCCTCAAATCCTCAACGCTGTCTATCTTTTCCAAAAATCCGGAAGCTTTCAGCGCATAAAGAAGAACGGACACGACGGCGGTCGTAACTACCGTTATCAAGAATAGTTTATACAATAAGCCGTCCGAACGCCTTAAAAAGATTATCGCAAGCATCGTAAAAACGGTTATCAAAACGACCGTAACAGTCAAAATAACGTCGAAATAATCGGAAACGAAGCCTTCCCCGAAGGTTTCCAGATACAAAACCGCGAAAACTACGCCTATTAAACCGTTTAACGATATAAATATAACGCTCAAAACGTTTTTCAAAACGCCCAAACATTTTTTGCTCATATTTATATTATATTACGCAGCGGCAAAGTTATCCGCGCAACTTATTCGCATTAAAAACGCTCGGCAAAAGCAAAGCGTTTTTAAGCCCTAAAAAGGCAAAATTAACCCTTTAATTTTTGATATTCACCTACGGCTATTTTATCGCAACGATTATTGTATTCGTTATCGGCATGTCCCTTAACTTTGATAAAGTTTACGCGGTGCATTTTGGTAAGTTCCAAAAGTCTTTTCCACAAATCGGGGTTTTTAACTTCTTTTTTGGAAGAAGTTTTCCAACCGTTTTTGCTCCAACCGTAAATCCAGCGTTCCGAAAAGGCGGAAACCACGTATTGAGAATCGCTGTATAAATCAACCTCGCACGGCTCTTTTAACGCCTCCAAACCCTTTATAACGCCTAAAAGCTCCATTCTGTTATTTGTTGTAAGCACCTCGCTTCCGCTTACAATCTTTTCCGCGCCGTTATATATAAGTATCGCGCAAAAACCACCGCTCCCGGGGTTTCCGCTACACGCCCCGTCTGTATAAATCGTTACTTTTTTCATTAAAGCTTTTCAAGCTCCTCGGCGCGCTTAACGCAAGCGCCTACGGCTTCGTCCGTTATTTCGGAAAGACCTTTTTCGTTATAAACGTTTATCGCCTCTATGGTCGTTCCGCCTTTACTGCACACCGCGGTGATAAGCTCGTCCAAAGATTTATCCTTGTTGTTTTTAACCATCATACCGCTTCCTATCATGGTGTTTACCGCAAGCATCTTTGCCTCTTGCTCCGTAAGCCCGCGCTTAATGCCCGCCTCAATAATCCCTTTAAGGAAAAGGTAAAAATACGCAGGCGCGCTTCCGCTCACCCCTGTAACGACGTTAAGAGCCTCTTCGTGCACCGAAACGACTTCTGCAAAGGAAGAGAACAGTCCCTTTACAAATTTCTCGTCAGAGGCGTTTTTGAGTCCCGAAGCGTCTATTCCTACCGCACCGAACCCGACCGAACAAGGGGTGTTCGGCATACACCTCGCAACCGCAGACTGCGGAAAATGTCTTTTGATTTTCTCGATTTTTACGCCCGCCATAATCGATATTATTTTGTAGCCGCCGTTTTTATCAATGGAATTTACGGCTTCCGTAAAGC
>CAKQEE010000227.1 GCA_934230055.1 uncultured Clostridia bacterium | reverse complement strand
GTCGATATAGAAAAAGGAATTATAACCGTAAAAAGCAAAAGATTTTCGGAGATCGTTTTGTATGAGGATTGATATTCTTACGCTTTTTCCGGAAATGTTTGCGCCTCTTAAAACCAGCATTATAGGCAGAGCGGTGAGTAGCGGCAGGGTGGAAATAAACGTTTACGACATAAGGGATTATACGACGGACAAGCATAAAAAGTGCGACGATTCGCCCTTCGGCGGCGGCGCGGGAATGGTTATGACGGCTCAACCCGTTTATTCCGCGATAACAGCCGTAGATCCTATGCACGAAGCGAGAAGAATATATCTTTCCCCGAAGGGAAGAAAGTTCGAGCAGAGCGTGGTTTTGGAATACGCGAAAAACGAGCGGTTATTGCTTTTATGCGGGCATTACGAGGGGCTTGACCAGCGCGCGATAGACCTTTGTATAGACGAGGAGCTTTCTATCGGAGACTACGTTTTAACGGGCGGGGAAATACCCGCAATGGCTGTAACGGACGCGGTTTGCAGATACGTCGGCGGGGTTATAAACGCCGAATCTCTTTCGCAGGAGAGCTTTTCTTCGGGAATGCTCGAATATCCGCACTACACCAAACCGCAGGAATTTATGGGGCTGCGCGTGCCGGACGTTTTACTTTCGGGAAATCACGCGGAAATAGATAAGTGGCGGGCGCAAAAGTCGGCGGAAATTACGGCGGAGCGACGCCCCGAACTTATAACGAAAGAGCCGATTAAGTAATTTAACGTAATACGCATAAGGAGAGAGAAATGCAACACCTGCAATGGTTTCCGGGGCATATGACCGCGGCAATGCGCATGATGGAAGAGAATCTGAAAGCCGTAGACGGCGTTTTGGTCGTTCTCGACGCGCGCGCGCCAAAAGCTTCGGTAAATTCCAAGCTCGATAAGCTGTTCAAGGATAAAAAGGTGCTGTACGTTCTTAACAAAAGCGACCTGATAACCAAAAAAGACGCGGACAGAGTTATAAAAGAATTCAAGGAACAAGGCAGAACGGCGGTTTGCGCAAGCTTTGCGGAGAAACGCTCGGTAGACATTTTATACGATAAAATTTTCGCTATGTTGAAAGAAAAACTCGACCGCAACAAAGAAAAGGGCGTTTTTAAGCCCGTAAGGATAATGGTTGCGGGCATACCGAACACGGGCAAGTCTACGCTTATAAACGCGCTTACGGGCGGCAAAAAGACGGTTACGGGCAACAAGGCGGGCGTTACGAAAGGCAAACAATGGGTAAGGCTTAAAGAGCTTGAACTGCTGGATACCCCCGGAACGATGCCTCCCGCGTTCGATAATCAAACGCTTGCAAAGCACCTTGCTTATATAGGCTGTATGAACGACGCGAACATAGATATGGGAGATCTTTGCTACGAATTTCTTTCCGAAATGAAAGAAAAAGATCCCGAAGTTCTTAAAGACAAGTACGGGATAGAAAACACGGAAGCGGGAGTTGTGGAAATAATGGAAGCTATTTGCGTTCGTCGCGGGTTTTTGATGCGCGGCGGCGATTATGATTACGACCGTTGTTACCGCGCGGTTATAGACGATTTCAGAAAGGGAAGGCTCGGCAAAATCTGCCTTGAATAAACTATGGATAAATTAGCTTACGAAAAGGAACTTATCGGGCGCGGCTTTAAGATAATCGCGGGCGTAGACGAAGTGGGCAGAGGTCCGCTTGCGGGACCTGTCGTTACGGCGGCGGTGATTATGCCCCTCGATGATTTGATAGAGGGCGTTGACGACAGCAAAAAGCTATCCGAAAAGAAAAGAGAATATCTTGCGGAGCTTATTAAAAAC
>CAKQEE010000226.1 GCA_934230055.1 uncultured Clostridia bacterium | reverse complement strand
TACCAACATTAACTCTATAACTCTCGAAAATAACGGCGATATTCTTATGATGGACGCAAATGCCGTCAGAAATCTCGAAATAGTAAGAACTCTTCGCGACGACAAAAAATACGGAACGCTTCTGTGGCTTCTTGACAAAACGAAAACGAACATGGGCGCAAGGAAATTACAATCTTGGCTTCTTTCGCCTTTGTTCGATAAAGAAAAAATCGAGTACAGGCAAAATGCGGTCGAAGTATTTTTCGATAGCACGGTCGCAAGGCAGGGCGTTGCGGAAATCTTATCGGGCGTTAAAGATATAGGCAGGCTTGCGGGTAAAATTTCAAACGGGAATCTTGCTCCGCGCGACTGCATTGCGCTACTTAATTCTCTCGAAGTGCTTCCCGCCGTAAAATTCAGGTTATCGGGGCTTCGTTCCGCGTACGTGGAAAGCATAGAAGAGCGTCTCGGCGATTTTGCCGATGTTTGCGATTTAATAAAAGCGGCGATATACGACGCCGCGGCGGAAGGAACTAATTTTAACGAAAACAAAAAGAATTCCGCCGTTCGCTACATTAAAGACGGTTTTAACGCAGAGCTTGACGAATTAAGAAAGCTTGGCGGTAGCAGTAAAGAAAGTATTCTTGCCATAGAAACGCGTGAGCGCGAGCGCACGGGAATTAAAAACCTTAAAGTAGGATATAACCGCGTTTTCGGCTACTTTATAGAGGTTACGAATTCTTTTAAAGATAAGGTCCCTTATGATTTTATCAGAAAACAAACGCTTGCAAACGCCGAACGTTACGTTACCGAGGAATTGAAGCTTTTAGAGGAGAAAATTCTTACGGCAGAAGAAAAGGCTTCGCAACTCGATTCAAAGCTTTACGCCGATATAAAGACGAAACTTTTAACGCGCGTTCAGGCTCTGCAACAAACTGCGGAAGCCGTTTCGGAATTAGACGTGGTCGTTTCGCTTGCAACCGTGGCGCGCGAAAACGGGTATGTTAAACCGACGATTTTAAGTAAAGACGGAAGATTGAACATCGTTGAAGGAAGACACCCCGTAGTCGAAGCAGTTTCTAAACAGCGTTTTATCGCGAACGATTGCGTTTTGGACGGCGATGAAAACCGCACGATGATTATAACGGGACCTAATATGGCGGGTAAAAGCACTTATATGCGGCAAATTGCGCTTATAACGCTTATGGCACACGTCGGATCGTACGTTCCCGCAAAGTCGGCCGAAATCCCGCTCACCGATAAAATTTTTACCAGAATCGGCGCAAGCGACAGTCTTATTTCCGACCAAAGCACTTTTATGGTTGAAATGTCCGAGACGGCGAATATTCTTAGACACGCTACTAAAAACAGCCTTATAATTCTTGACGAAATAGGCAGGGGAACCAGCACGTTCGACGGGCTTAGCATTGCGTGGGCGGTTGTGGAATTCGTTACTACGAAGCTTAAAGCGAAAACGTTGTTTGCGACGCATTATCACGAATTGACCGAACTCGAAGGCGTTATGGAAGGGGTTAAAAATTATAAAATCACCGTCAAAGAAATGCAAGGCTCGATAATCTTTTTAAGAAAGATTATGCGCGGCGGCGCAAACAAAAGCTTCGGCATAGAGGTTGCAAAGCTTGCGGGGGTGAATACGGAAGTCACGGAAAGAGCAAAGCAGATTTTGCAAAAGCTTGAAGCTTCCGACTTAAACGGCAGGAGCGATTTTGTTAAAGAAGGCAAATCGTGTGCCGAAAATGCTTCCGTAAGGCGTTATTCGGAAGTCGAGAGAATTATAAAAGATCTCGACGTGAACAATTTATCTCCCATGCAGGCACTCAC
>CAKQEE010000225.1 GCA_934230055.1 uncultured Clostridia bacterium | reverse complement strand
CTCGTTTTTGTTCTATCGTGCGAAATCCCGTTTCCGTAACCACGTCGTCGATATCTTCTCCGTTTTCGCGCAAGACCGCTCTCACTTCGTATAAATTCGGGTTATCGGGAGACCATTTATCCGCTTTAACCGAAACGACTTCCGATATTTTGTTGCCGCTCGTTCTTACGGATAAAATTTCTTTTTCGGCTTCGACGCTTGGAAAAATCTTTTTTACGAAAAGCTTTATCTCCCGCTGTTTTTCCGCTTTATCGAAAGAATTGAGTTCCGCCTCTGCGTGAATTATCGCCTTTCCTTCGGCAAAACCCGTCGTTGCTAACGTAAAGTCTTTTATATAACTTTCGGGCAGAATATCTATATACGCCTCCCGCGAAAACCACCCGACGTACGGGTCGCGGTTTCTGTGCCAACTATAAAGCACTTCCGGAGCGCGCGGATAAACGATAATTTTTATCTCGTTTTCTCCCCTTTTAAGAAGCCTTGTAATATCCGCGGAAAACGAAAGAAAATTTTCTCTTTCCGTCGCCTTGATTCCGTTTACGAAAACCTCTCCGCAGGGGTCGAGCGAGCCGCAATATAAAACCGCTCTCCCTCCTTCATAATCGTATCCGCTTTTAAAAATCAAGGCTTTGTCCGCATTCTCCGCCGTACCGACGGCGTACGGCAAATCGACGACGCCGATAAATTCTTCTTGACAAGAAACGTTTTCTTCTTTAACGAAAAAGTCCGTTTTTTCGTTGCCGTCCGCATAAACCGTCTTTTCGGGACGTATACGCCATTCCGCCGCAGGACGCATTCCGCCCGAAAAAAACACGTTGTCGGCGAACTCGCCGTTTTCCGGATCGTGAGTAAACGGAACGTGAGCTATTTTTGAACTTTCGTTAAGGGTAACGGAATAATCGTTTTCCCCGAAAACGATTTTAAGTCTGTTATATTCGTCGGTTTTATACGTCCCGATACATTCGTTTCTGTGATGATAAAAATCCGGCTTTCCTATTCTTGCGTAAATTCTGCCGTTATCGTAAATCTGTAGTTTGACAAGCTCTTTTATACCGCTCCTTATCTCGATAATTCTTCCCGTATCCGTTACGAGCGGCTCTTTTACCTTTCCTTCCGCCACCGCGTCCGAAAGATACTCTTTCGCAATAAAAAACGACAGTTCCGCCTCGCGAATTTTCTCCCCCCGAAATTCGTATTTTGCGCAGGAAACCGGCGGGATATCGCCGTCGTTAAAAATAACCTCCCCTTCCGAAACGAAGGCGTTACCGTAAAAATTCCAACCCGCGTAATCCGACAAATTCTTTTTAAGGTATGCGCGCACGCCGCGAAGAGGCGTTCTTTTTCTGACGGCGGGAAGGGGCTGATCGCCTATGCTCTTTGCAAGACTATCCGCCTCTTCGTTACCAACGACTTTCACGCTTTCTCTTCCGTTTTTACAAGCGAGAAACTTTGAATATTCCTTCAAAAATTCCACTCTTTCGTGAACGTCGAACGATTCGTTCCCGCCTGAAAAATCGTAATGTCTGCTTTTTATTTTTGGATCGTATTTTATAAAATCGTAAAATTCGCTTCTCATATTCGTTTCTCCCGTAGCTCCTCTTTTAATCTTTTACGGTGATTTTAATTTCAACTTTCGATTCGTTGCCGGCTTTATCTTTTGCAACGAGCGTTGCGGTATGATTGCCGACGTTAACTTTATATTTTTCGTTATACGCGTTTTCCCCGCTTCCGTCAAAGGAAATCGCGGGAGAATCGTACACGTCGGTAAGATCTTCCGCGCACGCGCCGTATTCCGCGTCCAAAGCCTGTTCTACCGTAACCGACTGAACGAAATATAAATC
>CAKQEE010000224.1 GCA_934230055.1 uncultured Clostridia bacterium | reverse complement strand
TATAATGACTGTGTAAACGGGAGATTTTGACAAAATTTTTCCCGAAAAAACAATTTAATACTTGTCGGCAAAACCGTCGTGAGGCGGTGACGCAAAGCCAAGGAACTTTTGATAAAAGTTTTTTGCTCGGAAGGTTTTTCGTAGCGAAAAGTTAAGTTAAGAAAGTGCGCCCGGTTGCAATATAGTACCATAACGGTACTAAATTGCAACCTTTTTTTATTTCTTAAAACATTCGGCAAAATTTCGCCGTTTGGAATATGAAAATTTTTTTATGGAGGTCGTCAGAAATGACACAACAGAAATCCGAAAGGAAAGACAACAAAAAGACAGTAGTTATCGTAGCTTTATTGCTTGCGTTAATCGCGCTTCTGTGCTTCGGAGGATACACCTTCTCCAAGTACGTAACGAGCGGAAACGGCACAGGCACCGCAAACGTTGCGAAGTGGGGCTTCGACGTAGAAGTAGACGCTACCAACGTGTTCGGACCGAACTATAAGTACGACGGCGGGGCAAGCAAAGTTACTGCCGAAACCACGGGACTTACCGTTAAAGCGGATTCTGCGGGCAGAAACCTCGTTGCACCCGGAACCACCGGTTCTATGACTTTTACGGTAAAGGGCGTTGCGGAAGTTAAGGCTAAACTCAACATCGAATTTACCGCAAGCAAAGACGTGGTTCTTAAAATCAAAAAGGGCGAAGCGGCAGCCGTTACCTACAACCCCGTTAAATGGACGCTTAAAAAAGGCGGCGACGTTTTGGTAAACGCAGGCACCCTTGCGGACGTTAAGACGGAACTCGACAAAGCGGATAACAACCCGACCTACGAAGCAGGCACGCTCGTTGCGGAAACCACCTACACTTTGAGCTGGGCTTGGGCTTTTGAAGGCTCCGACGTAGTTACGGGCTTCACCGTAAACGAACTCGATACCATTCTCGGAAGAATATCTAACAACCCGACGTATGCTCCCGCGGGCTGCACCGTAGACGCAACGACCTGCACCGAAATCGAATTCTCGGTTAAGGTAAGCGTAGAACAGCTTGCAGAGTAATAAAATCAACTATCCGAAATTGTGTTCCGCGCCGATACACATCGGCGCGGAAACGTCGGATATAAAAGGAACGAGGAATGAAATATAACTTCAGACTGACAAAAAGTCCGCAGAACGGAGAGGTAAAAACCGTAAAAGGGGCAAAAAGAGTATTCGACTTGCAAGACGGTCTGTTGTGCTATTTGAAAAAAGGCAGGCTTTACGATTTGTACGCGCGGGAAATCGCGCCGTGCAAAAGCTTAAAAAGAGCTTTGGAAGAAGAAATATCCCGAACTGCGGGATATTGCGAAGACGGGAAAAAAGTTTATTTCTACGGCGAAGAAACGGGCATAATAGAAAAAAAAGACCACACGCCGATAATATTGATATTTTTGGTTTTATTAACCTTCGTCGCGGTGGTTGCAATGTCTTTCGCGATGTGCGTTTCAGTAAAAGATAAGGTAAAAACGGTAACGATTATAGATAAAGACGGGGAATGGCAGGCGGACTCGGTGCTGGATATATTCGGTAATGAACTGTTAAAACCGGGCGTAAAGGGCGAATATCTTTTCGCGGTATACAATCCTAACGTTTTTGAAATGAAAGCCGATTTGAAAATAAGCTTTTCATACGGCGGGAATACGGAAAATTTGCCGCTCATTATATACGGCTTAACGGTAAACGGCGCGAAAACGGAGCTTATGAGAACGGATTACGGATATTACGCCGCGGAGCTTTTAATAAAAGCGGAAACGAGGAACTCTTTTATGCTCTCGTGGGAATGGAAATTCGAAACCGGCAACGACGAAGAGGATACGGA
>CAKQEE010000223.1 GCA_934230055.1 uncultured Clostridia bacterium | reverse complement strand
GCACGAAGTTGAAGGCCGCCGTTACGGCAAGCAAGGCAATCATGCAGGATAAAACGATAATTTTTTTCTTTTTTGACATATTTTTTCTCCTTTTTTTATTTCATTGTCAAAATTTCTATTTTATTTAGTTCCACACCGAGAAAAGAGACGGCAGCCTGCTGAATTTTTCTTAATACCGAAAAATTACCCGCACCCTCCGCCACTATCAGCACCCCCGAAATTTTGGGGTAAAGCTCTTTCAAAACCACCGTCTTGCCGTTCACGAGTATCGGCGTTTCCACCGTCTCCGTACCGTTCGAGGTTTCCGTAACGGTGGTTTTTACCGCCAACACCGTTTCCGAGCCGCTTTCTACTTTAACCGCGACGGAAACTTTCCCCACGCCTTCAACGTCTTTAAGTATTCTCGTAAGCTTTTCTTCTAAGTCCGCAACGTAAATACTTACCGAATCCGTTTTTTGGCTATTTCTGTCGTTTTTGGAAAAAACGCCGCCGCTGAAAACGAATAAAATAAGCAAAACCATCAAAGTACAGGCAATAGCATATAAGGCTTTTTTATTTTCTTTTAATTTTGTAAAAATTTTCATAAATTTCGCACCGCAGTTTTTACTGCTTTTTAATCGTATATTACCACGATTTTTTCCGTATCGACCTGCAAAACGCCCGACGCAATCTTTTTTATTTCTTTAATAATATCTATATGCTCGTTTTCCGTAATGATAACCGCGTCTTTCAAACAAATTCTCGCGCCGGAAACGGATAAACCTTTCTCGGACAAGCCTTCGGATATTATATATATATTCTCCGCTTTCAATTTTATTCCTATTTTTTCGGCTTCAGCAGTAATTTCTTTTTTCCAAAAAACGTCCCTAAGCCCGAAAACGTAGTCGAGATAATCTTCCTGAACGGAAACTTCCTTGTTCCCGAAAAGATCATCTCCCGAAAATCCCGAAAGATCAATACATACGAGCGGTTTTATTACCGCAAAAAAAGCAACGAGCGAAACTACCGTTTTTAACACGGCAGAAACTTTACTTTTCGGCAGCACGAGATAAATAAGCCCGCATAAAAGCGATGTTACGGAAACGCTTACAACCCATTCAATCATAATTTTTCACTAATAAAACGCGCTTGCGGAGAAGGTCATAAGCAGCATTGTCACAAAAAAAGCGAGTCCCGAACAAAGTACGGCCGCCCCTATATAGGACGTTCCCTTATTAAGCTCCGCACATAAACCCGAGGCGGGCGTTTCGGTAGAAAGCGCACCCGCAAACCCCGCGGTAAGCTTTAATAAAACGGAAGCCGATACTATTTTAACCAGCGGAGACAGAACCACGAAAAACAGCGCGAACACTCCCGTAATGCCTATCGCGTTTTTAATAAGAACGCTCCCCGCAACAACCAAATCGAACCCGTCCCTTAAATACCCTCCGACGATAGGCACGGAATTAGAGATAGCATACTTTGCTGCTTTTAGCGATATTCCGTCGAAAGACGCGCTCGTTATCCCCTGAACGGTTAAAAACAAACCGTAAACGGTAAAAGATATTCCTATAATCCATTTTATCACGGAGGCAATCGCCTCCGAAAATTTGTTGAATCGAACGTTTTTAGAAAACGCGTTCACAACTGAAAATACGATCATAATGCCGACAAGCGGAAACACTATTTTTTCCACCACAGAGATTATTCCGTTCGATAAAAACAATACGGAAGGCTTATAAACGGAAGCAGAAACCGTCCCGCCCGAAGCAATCATCAACGTCAGTATTGCGGGCGTTGTAATTTCGCATAGCAGAGCTATGTTTTCGATAGTTTTTCTTGCCGACTGCCATATGGAAAGCACGACGGAAGACAACAGCAATATAACGC
>CAKQEE010000222.1 GCA_934230055.1 uncultured Clostridia bacterium | reverse complement strand
GGCTTCCACCGTTAAAGAAGGCGGTTCCGTGCCGAGAGGCTTTACCTACGATCAGATAAAGAGCATAGGCTACGACGGTTCCTTAACCTTTACGCCGGACAGAACCGGTACTTACGCTATTCAATGCGTAATAACCTCCAACACCTCCGCAAGTCGTTCGGAATCGGCTACCGCGCTTATCAGAGTAGAAGATAAAAAACAAACGGTAACGCCTTACGATAAGACGTTTGCGGCGTGGGTTAAAAATAACGTATGGTCGGTGGTATTCTTATCAATCGGTACGCTGTGCCTTATCGCGATAATCGTTTTGCTTTGCATCAAACCGAAGGAAACGACGGTTAAAGCCTCCGACGAGGAGATTAAAAGAAAGTAAACTTAAAGGGGCTTCGCGTTGAACGAAGCCCTTCGCATTTTAAATAGCAGAATATAGCGAAAGTATATTCATTATTAACGGTATTTTATGCAAAAAGCTTCGTTTGTCGCGGAAAAAGAAGAAAAGCTTACGAAAGCCGCCTTGGCGCATTGCGAGGGGCTTTCTTTTTCCGCGCTGAATAAGGCATTAAGGGAAAAGGACGTTAAGGTGAACGGAAAGCGCGTTTGCAAAGATATAAAACTTGCCCCCGCCGACAAGGTGGAAATTTTTTACCTTCACGTAAGCGCGCCGCAAAGCTATTCCGTGGTTTATAAAGACGAAAACGTGCTTGTCATCGATAAGTTCTGCGGGTTCGATTCGGAAAGCGTTTACGAGGCGATAAAGATGGAGGAGAAAACCGCGGCTTTTATCCATAGGCTGGACAGAAACACTTGCGGAATAATGGTTTTCGCATTGAATCCCGCCGCGGAAACCGCTTTGATAAAAGGCTTTAAAAAGAGAGATTTCGTAAAGTATTACAGGGCGAAAGTAGTAGGCGTGCCGGATGTTAAAAAAGGCGTTTTTTCCGCCTACCTCGTTAAAAATTCCGCTAAATCGGAAGTTAAAATTTTTGCGAAGCCTGTAAAAAATTCCGTTCCTATAAAAACGGGTTACGAGCTTATCGCTACCGACGGAGTAACGAGCGAGCTTTCCGTAAGGCTTTATACGGGCAAAACGCACCAGATAAGGGCGCACCTTGCGTATTTAGGTCTGCCTATCGTGGGCGACGGCAAATACGGAAACAACGCTTTCAACAAGTCCGTAGGGGCAAAAACGCAAAAGCTTTGCGCTTATTCGCTCACCCTCGAATTTCCGGAAGAATCGCCTCTATACTACCTTTCGGGCAAAACGTTTACAAAGGAGTAACCATCGTGCCGCAGGACGCTTTTACTTTAAGATATTTATGCGAAGAACTGAACGAGCTGTTTTCGGGCGGTAAGATAAACCGTATCGTTCAACCCTCTTCGGACGAGATAGTATTTACCGTATACACGGGTAAACGCACGGAAAAATTGCTTATAGACGTAAACCCCGCTTCGCCGAGAATGGGTATTGCGGAAGAGGAAAAGGAAAGTCCGCTTACCGCGCCGAATTTTTGTATGCTATTAAGAAAGCATCTTTTGAACGCGCAAATAGACGGTATCTCTCTCGTCGGGTTCGACAGGATTGTGAAAATAGATATAACGCCATCCTCCGAATTTTTCGACGCCGAGCGAAAAACACTGTTCGTGGAGCTTATGGGCAGATACAGCAACGTTATTTTAACCGAAAACGGCAAGGTTTTAGGTTGCAATCGCGGAATTAACGACTTCGATAACGGAGTACGTCCGATAGTGGCGGGCAAAAACTACGTGTTTCCGCCGGATAACGGAAAGTTGTGTTATTTTGACGAAAAGGTCGCATCCAAGTTCGATGCGTATAACGGTGAAAACGGTTCGTTTTCGGATTTATTTTTTGCATTTTCGGGGCAAAATCGAG
>CAKQEE010000221.1 GCA_934230055.1 uncultured Clostridia bacterium | reverse complement strand
GTGGGCGCTTCCGTCACGAACGCGCTTTCCGAATGGCTTAAAGTGGAAGTATACAAAAACACCGTATACTCTATGGAATTTCATAGCTATCTCGATAAGGCTTCGGGAAAAATCAAGTCGGGTATTCCCGTCGCGCCGCTTAAAGATACCAAAGTAAAAACCAAAAAACGCGGTACTTTTATAAGGTTTTTGCCCGATAAGAGGGTTTTTGAAACGGTGGAATTTAACCCGGAAACCATACTTAAAAGACTACGCGAACTTGCCTTTCTCAATAAGGGCTTGACCATTGATTTTTACGACGAGCATACCGATTACCATCAGTTCTATAAATTCGAGGGCGGGCTTGTCGATTTCGTAAAAGACCTTAATAAGGGTAAGAACGTACTTTATCCCGAGCCTCTTTACGCAAAAGAAGAAAAAGACGGTATCGTGGTGGAGTTTGCCATTCAGCACACGGATGCCTACGTAGACAGTGTTTGTTCTTACGTGAACAACATTCCCACGGGCGACGGAGGTATGCACGAAACGGGTTTTCGTTCGGGGTTGACGCGTTCTTTTAACGACTACGCACGTTCTCATAACTTCCTTAAAGACAAAGACGATAATTTTATCGGCGACGATTTTAAGGAAGGACTTTCCGCGATTCTTTCCGTAAAAATGAAAAACGTGCAGTTCGAGGGGCAGACGAAAACCAAGCTCGGCAACCCCGAGGCTCGCCCCGCGGTGGAAGCGGTAACCGTTACGGAGCTTTCCGAGCTGATGAAAAATAAAAAGCTCGGCAAGGCTTTCGACGCGATTATCGCAAAGGCGACGAACGCCGCAAAGGTAAGACTTGCCGCCAAAAAAGCGAAAGAGCTTGCAAGGGTTAATAAGAGCATAGAGGCGCAAAACCTTGTAGGGAAGCTCGCCGCGTGTTCGGGAAGAAAAGCGGAGCTTAACGAATTGTTTATAGTCGAGGGCGATTCCGCAGGCGGCAGCGCAAAGCAGGCGAGAGTAAGGCAGTATCAGGCGATTTTGCCTCTGCGCGGAAAACCGCTTAACGTTGAAAAGAAAAAACTCGAACAAATTCTTCAAAACGAAGAAATAAGAACGATAATTTCTGCGCTCGGCACGGGTATCGGCTCCGATTTTTCTTTGGAAGATTTAAGATACCACAAAGTCATAATTCTTTCCGATGCGGACGTTGACGGAAGTCATATCCGCGCGATTTTGCTTACCTTCTTTTATCGTTATATGAAAGAGCTTATAAACGAAGGACACGTTTATATAGGTATGCCGCCGCTTTATAAGGTTTATAAAAGCAACGCGGAAGAATACGCTTACGACGATTCCGAGCTGAAAGAAAAGATAGAAAAAGTCGGAAAAGGCTACTCCATACAACGGTATAAAGGTCTCGGAGAAATGGACCCGCATCAGCTTTGGGAAACAACGATGAATCCCGATTCGCGTTCTTTGATGCGCGTCACGATAGAGGACGCCGCAGAAGCGGAAAGGCTTATCACCGTTTTAATGGGCGACGAAGTGGGCGAGCGTAAGAAGTATATTTTCGAGCATGCAAATTTCAATAAAGAAGACAAATTTGCCAAAATCAAACGCTGATAGGAGGGAGGAAAAATGAGTAACGAAAAAGGTATTATATTTAATTCTCTCGACGACGTTCTTAAAAACGCGATGATTTCTTACGCGGAAGACGTTATATTAGACAGGGCGTTACCGCGCGTCGAAGACGGATTGAAGCCCGTCCAGCGTCGTATTTTGTACGCAATGTACGAAATGGGCTTAACGCCCGATAAACCGCATAAAAAGTGCGCGAAAATAGTCGGCGATTGCCTCGGTAAATATCACCCGCACGGCGATAGCTCCGTATACGGCGCGCTCGTACACCTTGCGCA
>CAKQEE010000220.1 GCA_934230055.1 uncultured Clostridia bacterium | reverse complement strand
TACCCTGATACTGTCTTTATTATTGAACCCGAGCAGTCTTGCGGAAACTCCGCAACCCATCATCTTGGTAAGAATGGCAACCGCGACGAAGGCAAGTGCAAACCACAAAACGTCTATCGTGAGACTTGCAAGGCTTATCTTTATACCGATACTTGCAAAGAATATCGGCGCGAAAATCATATACGAACCGATACTTACCCTTCTGTCCACGTACTGCGCGGAAGCGTGGTTTGTGGAAAGCACAAGCCCCGCCACGTACGCGCCGGTTATATCCGCTACGCCGAAAACCTTTTCAGCAACGAACGCATATAGTAAACAAACCGCAATGGATAAAATAGGTATTCTGCGCGTGTGCGGGCTTTTCTTTTCTATACATTTGAAAAGCTTGGAAAAGCCGATACCCGCAACTATCGCGAACACGAAGAACGCAAGTATCCACAACACGGAGATAATTATGTTTCCGTTCGGATTTATAGCCGCAAGAACGGGAGAAGTGGTTTCGCCTTCGCCCGCAATGCTTAAAACTATCGCAAGTACTATAATTCCCAGAACGTCGTCTATAATAGCTGCGGAAAGAACGACCGTGCCGACTTTCGTTTGAAGCTTGCCAAGCTCTTTAAGCACCTCTACCGTGATACCGACGGAGGTAGCCGTCATAATAACGCCGACGAAAAGGCAGGAATGCCAACCCCAATCGGGGTGGAAAGCGTAAGTTATGCCGAAGCCGCAGCCGAGCGGCAAAAGCACGCCGCAAAGCGCGATGATAAACGCCGCCGCGCCCGTCTCTTTTATGTCTTTAAGGCTCGTTTCCAGCCCCGCGCTGAACATAACGAAGATTACGCCTATTTCGGCAAAGCCTTTGAGATAGTAATTTTCTTCGCCCGTCGTCGGATTTTTAGAGAGTATCGGAAAAATAGTACTTCCCGAAACGTCGAAAAAAAGCTCCCATATCGCGGGACCGACCAAAAGTCCCGCCACTATAAAACCGAGTACCTGCGGAAGTCCGAGCTTTCTTGCAAGCAGCCCGAGCATTTTCGTCGAAAAAAGTATCAGTGATAACTGAAATAAAAAATCGACTATTTCCATAACCTTTTCCCGTCAAAAGACGCCGTGACATCACGACGTCCGTTGTTGCGGTTATTTCTCCTTATTGCGTTTTGCGAGTTCTTTTTTCGCTTCTTCTATGCGTTTTTCGCGTTCCGATTTAGACCTTTCTTCGTTCTCTCTCGCCTGAACGAATTCGGGATCGTTTTCGTGTTCTTTTATATACTGTTCGTTGTCTTCGATAATCTTACGCTTGCTCTCTTCCAAGGTTTTCAAATCTTTTCTGCTGAACGCCGACGGAAGTTCCGCCACTTGAAGTTCGTCGTCCGTAATCGGTTTTATCGGGCGGGAGCTTAAAGATGATTTAGGCATAAGCGCAAGCTGTTCGCGATATTTTTTAAGAGCTTCGGAATTGCTTTCCTTAACCTTTTCGTAAATACCTCTGTTCTTTTGCGCTCCTTCAACTTTATCGTTGATAAATCTGTCGTACGCCCACTGGCAGAAATCCGTCCATATAAGAAGAAAAAGCGAAAACCCGAAAAGAAGCACGAGTATAATGCCTATCGTAAGGAAGAACCCGCCGAACGAGCAGATTATAAACGGCAAAAGTCCGAGGGCGATAAAAAACAGATTCTGCGGCAACAGCGCAAGGGTGAACAAAAAGGCGTTTTTGATAAGCTGCCCGAATTTAAGATTGTACGTTACGGACATGGTTATCATATGGAAAGTCATCATCGTGTAATACAGCAAAAATCCGTAAGACACGATTTTAGACACGATAAACAGCCACGAAGCTGCCGCTCCGAGCTTTAAACTTTGATCCGCAAGATCGACCGAAATCGTCGTGAGGTAGAAAACGAGCGAATATATAACCGCAACGCC
>CAKQEE010000219.1 GCA_934230055.1 uncultured Clostridia bacterium | reverse complement strand
TCCGCTATTCCCGTTTCTTGTGCCACGGCAAAAGCCGTTTCCGCGCTGTCGCCCGTAAGCATTTTAACCTTTATCCCCGCCGAGAAGCACTTTTTTACCGATTCTTTCACGTCCTCTCTTACGGGATCTTTCAACACGGCGAAACCGTCGAACACAAACCCCGAGGTATCTCCGCTTTCAAACCCCTCTTTATAATCCGCGCCGCGCTCATCGCCGTAATCCTTGCCGTAGTCCCCGCCGCAGTCCGCGCCGTAATCTCCGCCGCCGCGCGAACGCTCTTTATGAGCAAAGCAGATTATTCTTGCCGCGCGCTTCATATGCGGGGCGGCTTCCGAAAGAATAAGACTTTTTTCCCTTTCCGTTAAGCCGCACATATTAAGCACCTTTTCGGGCGCGCCTTTAAGGTAAGTTATCGCGCCGAGCGCGGTTTTCACGGTGGTCGTCATATACTTGTTTTCGGAAGAAAAAGGGGTGCGATACAGTATTTTATACTTTTCCCTTAAAGCCTTTTCGTCCGTGCCTGTAACGCTTTTTTTCGCGCAGTCCAAAAGCGCGCACTCGGTGCCGCTGCCCACGTATTTTATTTCTTTTCCGCTCTCCGCAACCCGCGCGGTGGAGTTGAGAATAAAATTCTTATATAAAAATTCGCTCAAAGTTGTTCCTGAAAGCTTTTTGCTTTTTTCGGAATACACGGCGGTAACGGTCATTTCGTTTTTCGTGAGCGTTCCCGTTTTATCCGAACAAATAACGGAGACCGCGCCCGCCGTTTCCGTCGCCGTCATCTTTTTTATCAGCGCGTTTTCTTTGGCAAGCTTTATCATATTGAGCGCGAGAGATACCGCCACTATCGTGGGAAGCCCCTCGGGTACCGCCGCCACTATTAAAATTATACAGGATATGCAGAGGTTTTGAAAATTATCGAAGTCCAGAGTTCCCGCCGTCGCAAGGCGAATTACGGAGAGTATCAACACGAAAACAGCCGCCGCGGCACCCGTCGCCGTGATGATTTTGCCGAGCTTATCGAGCTTTGCGGCAAGCGGCGAAGGCTCTTCTTTGCTCCTTCCGAGTTCCCCCGCTATAACGCCCATTTCCGTATCGTCGCCGATAGCGGTAACTATCATTTTTCCGCTGCCCGTTCTTACGAACGTTCCCGAATACACGCAGTTCGTGCGTTCGGCAAGCGGCGTGCCGCGCGCGAGAACGGCTTTCGCGTTTTTAAACCCCGAATGGTTTTCGCCCGTCAGCGCGGATTCGTCCGCGGAAAGCCCTTCGCTTTCTATAAGCCTGCCGTCCGCGACTATTTTATCACCCGTTTCCAATATTACGAGGTCGCCCGCGGTAAGGTAGCTTTGGCTTATCGCCACGGTAACGCCGCCCCGCACGGCTTTTACGGGCGCGTCGTCGTAAATCCTTTTAAGCGCGGCGAAAGCTTTTTCCGAGCTGCCTTCCATAACGAGCGTTATCGTTACCGAAAGCGCTATCGCGGCTAATATTCCCAAAGACTCGCCGAAATCCGCCTCGCCGGTTTTTAAAAATCTGCCGAGTCCCGTGCCGAAAGCCACTATAAACCCGAACAAAAGTATTAAAAGCATAGGTTCTTTCAGCGCGGAAAAAAGCTTTGAGAAAAAACCTCTCTTTTTTCTTTCCGTAAGCCTGTTATACCCGAATTTATCAACGTTTTTATCGAGAGCCGCCGCGCTTAAACCGTCGCGTACGTCCGTTCCGAAAAATTTTGCGGTCTCTTCTATTTTTTTATCGTAATATTCCATTCGCCCTTCTCCCGATAGTTAAAAATATGAAAGATAAGACAAATATATGTCTTAAAGAATGGACAAACCGCGCGTTTTTGTGGTACACTACTTAGGTAAAAGAACATTACTTAAAGAAGGTTTTTTATGAGTGATTTTTATTCTGTGGACATTAAAGGCTATAAAGCGGAACTTCCCGTTCTCACCC
>CAKQEE010000218.1 GCA_934230055.1 uncultured Clostridia bacterium | reverse complement strand
TCGTAGTGAATCAAGAGGTTTTTAAGAGCGTATCCGTTTCCGTCGAGAGTTCCTTTAAAGTTGATTACCCCCGCGGTTTGCGCATTCCCGAAATCGAGGTCTTCGCCCAAAACGAACGAACCCGAAGAGCCGTTAAGCAAAGTTTTAAAGTTCGCTACGTCTGCCTGCGTTAAAACGGTAGGACTTGCGGGGATAACGGGGTGGCTCATTTTCACTTCGCCGTTTTCCACAGTCCAGATTTCCGTATTCCAGCCGTTTTCGGAATTAAAAGTTATTGCCGCGGCAAGCTCCGCCATAGTCGCGTAAGTCGCGTTGTTTTCCTGCGTTGCCCACGGATATATAGCTATGCCTATGTTGTTATCGCCGATTACCGCGTGGCAGTTTCTAATTACGCCGCCGTTTACGTTATAAGCGGATATTGCGGCAAATATATTCACGCCGCCGTCGCCCTGTCCTACGCCGATGTCTACGCCTTCTGCAACGATAACGTTCACCACGCAGTTTTCTATCGTACCGCCGTCGTTTTGCATCGCTATCGTGCCGTAGTGGCAATATTGATTGATAATCTGTGTAGAGTCGTAATTAAAGTTCACAAACACGTTGCTGACGGTACCTTTATTCGCTCTTATAAAGCCGAACTCGTTGTTATTCGCCTGCACGCTCGATATATAAAGACCTATGTTCTTTATAGTTCCGTTGTTTTCGCTGATAAATCTCGAATTCCAACCGTTTGCTTCCGCTATACCGAGCTTAAAGTTCTTTAACGCGTAGCCCTTGCCGTCAAGCGTTCCGCCGAATACTATACTTTCGGACAACGTTTCGCCGCCGAAGTCTATATCTGCGCCAAGCTCGAAATTTCCGTTCGGGTTCGCCTTTATTTCGGAAATAAAGGCGTCTTTATCCGTTAAAACGGTCGCTGTTTCCGCGTGTACGCCGCTGCTTTTTAACGTCGTCAGCCCGCAAGCGAGACAGATAGCGGCAACAAACGAAAGAATTACCGAAACAATTTTTTTGCTTTTAATCATTTCTTTTTCCCTCCTTTCTTACCAGTCCCACTTCAATCCCACTTCCGTAGGATTTTCTCCGAGCGGCGACTCTAAAACAACATCGTTGCGATTAAACGCAAAAACGGCTAATTCAGGTGTTAAATACTTTTTCTTGTTCATCTTTTTTCTCCTTTATTTTTCCGATAAAAGGGTTTGCGCGTAGCGCGCCTGCGATACGCGCAAAGAGGTATACCTCTTTGCTTTTTTATTTTTTATCTTTTTGCCAACCCGTCCACCCGCCGTCTTCGTGCGGGTCTTCGTAGCTCGGAGCGTTTTCGCAATCGGATTTTTCTTCTTTCTCGTTGTCCTTGTTTTTGTTTTCCTCGTCCTTATCCTCTTTTTCGCCTTCTCCCCCGTTTTCTTCTTTGTTATTATCCGAGGGGGGATTTTCATTATCGGAAGGCTTTTCTATCATGGTTCCGTTGCCGCTCGGCACGTTTCCGCACCCGATAAACCCGAGTGCGGAAACCGCCGCGACAATCGAAAGAATTAAAACTATAAATATTTTCTTTTTCATTCTTTCAGAATTAGTTTATTTTTATCTGCCGAACACTACTTCGCCGCCGACAATTTTCCAGATTTCGGTGTTCCAGCCGTTTGCTACGTCGAATGTTCCCGCGCTTGCAAGCTCCGCCATAGTCGCGTAAATAGCGCAATTAGTTTTTCCGTCGTTGCCCCAATCGTCCAGATAAAATCTGTTTTCTGCGCCCGCAAGTATTCCGTTATGCACCGTGTAGCAGTTAGTAAGCTTGCCGTTGTAGTCGCAACCGATTATTCCGCCTATTCTCGATAATTCGGTAACATCATCCGTTTTGTTTATCGTTACTACCGCGTTTTGAATAGTGCCGCTGTTTGCACCCGCCAAAGGAGCCGTGTGCCAAGAATAAGCTTTAAGCGTTGCCGCAAAGTAAACG
>CAKQEE010000217.1 GCA_934230055.1 uncultured Clostridia bacterium | reverse complement strand
GGTTTCGACGCCGGCGGCAGCGACAGGAAAGTTTCTGCCGTGATAGACGGAAAAGTTGTTTACAGCGAAGAGGTCGTTTGGTTTCCGAAAGTTAATTCCGACTGGCACTATCATTACGAAGGAATTAAAGCGGCAATGCAAACGGCAGCTTCCAAAATGCCGAGGGTAGACGCGATAGGCGTTTCAAGCGCGGGCGTTTATATAAACAATAAAATAATGGTCGCTTCCCTGTTTTTGAAAGTACCGAAAGAAGATTATAAGGCTCACGTTCAGAATATGTATATAGACGTAGCAAAAGAGATAGGCGCGCCCGTAGAAGTCGCCAATGACGGCGACGTTACCGCTCTTGCCGGAGCTATGGATCTTAAAGATAATTGCGTTCTCGGTATAGCTATGGGTACGAGCGAAGCCGTAGGATACATAAACGATAAAGGGCTTTTGAACGGCTGGCTTTCCGAAGTGGCTTTCGTTCCCGTAGACTTCAATAAGAACGCAATGGTAGACGAATGGAGCGGCGATTACGGCTGCGGCGTTAAATATTTCTCGCAGGACGGCGTTATAAAGCTTGCGGTAAACGCGGGGCATAAGTTCAAAGAAGGCGCGTCTCCCGCGGAAAAGCTTAAAGAAATTCAAAAGCTTATGGCAAGCGGGGACGCGATGGCAAAGCAGATTTACGAAGATATAGGAACTTATCTCGGATACGCCATTCCTTATTATTCGGAATTTTATAAAATCAAGCATCTTCTTCTTCTCGGCAGAGTTACGAGCGGAGAGGGCGGTGCGATTATTATGGAAAAGGCGAAAGAGGTTTTGAAAGCCGAATTCCCCGAATACGCGGATATAGACCTTACCATGCCCGACGAATCCAACAAGCGCGTAGGACAGAGTATCGCGGCGGCTTCGTTGCCTTCCGTAAAATAACGGTTTAATCTAAAAATGTTTATACGGCGAAATTCTTTAAGGTTTCGCCGTATAAATGCTTTTTACCGCATGATAAAGGCATTTGCAATGAACTTAAAAGGCAGACTGATAATAGGAGGTTATCGTAAACAACGCTTTCAAGCTGCAAAAAGTCGTTGCGTTCTTTTCGATAACTGTCTGCACGAGGGGGAATCCGTTTCTTTTGCGGAAAGTTCGCAAGGCGCGGGTATTGCGCAAGGCGAAAGATTTACCGCGAAAATAGGGGAAACGGAATCGTTTTGTATGTATACCTTACGGTTAAAAAGGAAAAATAAAGTAAAAAAGGAAAATAAGCAAGACTGAAAGTACAGAATTATGAAGTCTTTAAGAGAATTATATAAAGCGGGAAGAGGACCTTCCAGCTCGCACACGATAGGTCCGCAGCTTATTGCGGAAGAAGTTTTAAGGCGTTACGGAAAGAGAAAATATTCCGTAACCCTTTTCGGTTCGCTCGCGCTGACGGGCAAAGGTCACGGCACCGATAAGGTTATAAAAGAAGTTCTCGGCGCGGATACGGAAATCCTTTTCGATAAGTACGAAAAAGAGCTTTCGCACCCCAACGAAATGAAAGTTTTCGTTTTTAACGGCGATAAAAAAGAGCTTGTCGCAACGGCGCAAAGCGTAGGCGGGGGCGCGGTGATTATCGACGGCAAGCATTATCCGGACGGCGCGGAAGTTTATAAAGAGAAAAATTTCAGCGAAATCAAACGCGTGACGGAAGAGCACGGAGAAGATCTCGTTTCTTACGTAAAGCGGAATGAGGGCGAAGTTTTCGATTATCTCAAAAAAATATGGGAAGTTATGCGGCAAAGCGTGGAGAACGGGCTTAAAAAAGAAGGCGTTCTTAACGGAAAACTCAAACTCGAAAGGAAAGCGAAATCGCTGATAGATAAAGAATCAGTATTCGAGAACGCGATCACGCGCGAAAACAGAATACTTTCCGCCTACGCGCTTGCCGTGGCGGAAGAAAACGCCGATAACGGCACAGTCGTAACCGCGCCGACTTGCGGTTCCGCGGGTGTTCTTCCTTCTAT
>CAKQEE010000216.1 GCA_934230055.1 uncultured Clostridia bacterium | reverse complement strand
TATCAAGCCCGAGTTCACTTGTATAAAGCCCGTATAATCTTCGTCGTTGGTAGCCGCAAGCGTCCATTCTACCTTTATATTTTTTATCGTTGCGGTGTTCGCGGTGTTTTTAATAAAGTATGCGTTTACAAAAACGTTCTTTAACGCATAGCCTTTACCGTCAAGCGTTCCGTTGAAATTTTCAATCTGACCGATCGTTGCGCCGCCGAAGTCTATGTCTGAACCGAGTTCAAATTTTCCGTCGGGGGTTTCCGCTAAAATTGCCGCAAAGTTCGCTACGTCTGCCTGCGTTAAAACTCTCGCTTTGGGAGTGGGTTTTGCGTGACCGAACAATAATTCGCCGTCGACTATTTTCCACAAACTCTCGTTCCAACCGTTTTCGGAGGCGAATTTCGCGTTTGTCAAAAGGTCTGCCATAGTTGCAAAGTTTTCGCAATTTTCAACGTTGCCGAGTCCGTTTTCCGCAAAGTTAGGTCTATCGGAAGAAACTTTACCGTTAGTTACCGCATAACAATTCGTTATGGTGCTTAACTTGTCTACGCCGACGATAGAGCCGAGCTGCGCCGTACCCGTCGAATCGTCTCTTATAACTACAACGCTGTTTCTGACTGTGCCGCCGTCGTTGACGTTCGCTATCGTGCCGAGCGTCCACACGTCGTTACCGGTTACGGAAACGCTTACGAACACGTTGCTTACCGTGCCTGTATTTCTGTAAATCAAAGAGTCGCTGGTGCTGTTCGCTTTAAGCGTATAATATATTCCGAGGTTTTTAATCGTTCCGGAATTTTCCGCGAACAGGTAAGAAGCCCAACCGTCGTCTCTCGCGTCGAAGTGTACCAAAAGGTTTTTGAGCGAATATCCGTTACCGTTAAGGATACCGCCGAAGTTTATAACTTCCGCAGTCTGTGCATTACCGAAATCGAGGTCTTCGGTAAGAACGAACACGCCCGTGGGGTTTTCGTTAAGAATCTGCTTAAAGTTAGCTACGTCCGCCTGAGAAAGTCCTCTGCCGAATACCGCCGTGTAAATAACTTCGCCCGTTACCTTTTCCACTTCGTTATCCCAGCCCGCAAACAATAAACCCTCTTTCTCGGGATCGGCGGGAACGGTCGGATAATAGCCGTATTCGACTTCCTCTTCGCTTATCACCACGCCGTCGGAAACGAACGTTACGGAATATTTGTTAAGAACGGCTTTATATCTTGCATAGTAATAGCTGTTTGCCTTAACGGTGAAATCGGTTACGATTTTGCCGTCGTATTCTTCCGTTTCGTCATACCAAGCCTCGAATACGTAAGAATATTGTTCGTCGCCGTCTTTGCCGGTTACTTCGGGACCGACGGCGATTTCGCCGTAAGCCACTCTGTACTTCTTTAATTCGGCGCCGTCGTCATCGTAGAAAATTACCTCGAAGGTAACGGCGTTTTTCGTATAGCGCGCATAATATTCCGCATTGCCCTTTACGGTAAAGTCGGTAACCTTTTCGCCGCCCTCTTTTGCTGTATACCAACCGTCGAACTCATAAGTCGCGGCATCGGTTGCGGGCTTTTCGGGCGCGGCAGGCGCGGTTATAGCTTCGCCGTACTTTTTGGTTTCTTCGGATAGAACGGTGGTGCCGTCTTCCGCATAGAATTTTACGGTATATTCTTTTGCCGTTTCCACGTAGCGCGCATAGTATTCCGCATTGCCCTTTACGGTAAAGTCGGTAACCTTTTCGCCGCCCTCTTTCGCGTTGTACCAAGCTTCAAAAGCGTAATCCGTTTTTTCGGGCGCGGCAGGCGCGGTCGCCTGCGTGCCGTATTTATAAGTCGCCGTGCTTAAAACGGTGGTGCCGTCTTCCGCATAGAACTTTACGGTATACTCTTTAATCGTTTCTTTCAAAACGAGCTTATAGGTGGCGTCCGATTTAGCCGCAACGAATGTTTTATCCCATTCCCACGCGAAAGTCTTTTCCGCGGTTTCTTCGGGAAGAGTGGGATAAGTGCCGCTCAACGCGGGCGTTTCACC
>CAKQEE010000215.1 GCA_934230055.1 uncultured Clostridia bacterium | reverse complement strand
CGTGTCGTTGTCGTGCGTACCCGTATAACAAACGGAATTAGCTTCGATATTTTCGGGCAGATACAAATTGTCGCTTTCCCCGTTAAAAGCGAACGAAAGTATTTTCATTCCGGGGTAGCCCGTAGCCTTTAAAAGCTCCCTCACGCCGTCGTCTATAATTCCGAGGTCTTCCGCAATAACGCAATCGTCCGGCACCGACTTTTTTATCGCCGCAAAAAGCTTTTCGGAAGGCACGTCTATCCACTCGCCGCCTTTCGCGCTCTTTTCGCCCGCCTTTATAGCAAAAAACCTGTCAAGCCCGCGGAAATGGTCTATTCTTACCACATCGAAAAGCGACAACGCCTTAGTTATTCTATTCACCCACCACGAGAAACCGTCACGCTCGTGCGCGGCGTAATCGTAAACGGGGTTGCCCCAAAGCTGTCCTTCCTTCTGGAAATAATCGGGTGGAACTCCCGCAACGAGCCTTGGCTTCAAATCCTCGTCGAGCATAAAAAGATTCGGATCCTTCCACACGTCCACGGAATCACCCGCAACGTAAAGGGGCATATCGCCTATGATTTTTATACCCTTTTCGTTTGCGTATCGTTTTACTTTAAGCCATTCTTCTTCCGCCTCGAACGCGGTAAATTCCCAAAAAGCTATCTCTTCCGCGTAATCTTTTTCAAAGCTTTTAAGAGCGGCTTCTTTTCTGAATTTAAGTCCTTCGTCCCATTCGGTCATTTCGCGGTTACCGGAAGCATACTTTATCGCCTTAAAAAGCGCGTAATCGCGATATTTTTTCTCTTTAACCGCGCGCGCGAACGCGTGAGTGCCTCTGTCGAACCGAGCAAAAGCCTTGCGAAGAAGCGGAAATCTGACTTCGTTCAAAAACCCGTAGTCCACGTATTTAACGAGTGCGCATACGTCGCCGTTCGGCACGCTTCCCGCACCGGATTCCGCAATGCGCTCCGTCTTTAATAAATCGCCCGACAATTCCGCCGCGTTCAGTTTGCCGCCGTAACGCGAAAAAGCAATCTCCTCTTCGGTAACAAGTCCTTTGCCTTTAAGAACTTCGGGGCTGATATAATACGGGCTGATGATTTCCGCGGCGACGGAAGAATAGGGCGAATTGCCGTACCCCGTCGGCGCGAGCGGCAAAATCTGCCAGTACGATTGCCCCGCTTTTTTAAGGTAATCTATAAACCGAAACGCTTCCGAGCCGAACCCGCCTATTCCGTACTCCGACGGTAGCGAAAATATCGGCAAAAGAATTCCGCATCTTCTTTGCATAAATATGTTTTTCCTTTTTTATTGTTAAGTTGAACGGTTTTTTAATTCGTTTTTTCGCCTTTCGCCCCCGACTACGAAAGAACATACGCAAAAAACGCGCCGTCCGCTCGCGCAGTTCAAGCTGCGTTCACGCGACGTTCAAGCGGCGTTCGATAACTTCTCGTATTTCCCGCTATGCGCCGATTTTATAAAAATCGCGCCGCAAGCCGTAACGCCTTTTAAAAAGCAAAGCGCGGGAAAAAAATATCCCGCGCAAGCAATTACATAACGATATAAGCTTCTCTTTCCGCGCCGACCGAAACGTATTTGATTTTCGCGCCGATGGATTTTTCCAAAAACTCGATATATTCTACCGCTTCTTTGGGGAGGTCATCCTTTTTGCGGCAACCGCTTATGTCGCAATTCCAGCCTTTAAGCGTTTTGAAAACGGGCTTATAACTATCAAGGTGTTGCGGGAACGGGAAGTCGGTAACCTGCTTGCCGTCCTTTTCGTAAGCGACGCACACTTCAATTTCTTTCGCGTAGCTCAAAACGTCCAGCTTGGTGAGCGCGATTTCGTTCGCACCCTGAATACGAATACCGTATTTGCTTGCAACTGCGTCGAACGGGCCGACTCTTCTCGGTCTGCCGGTAGCCGCGCCGTATTCGCCGCCCGCCTTTCTTAAAGCCTCCGCCTTATCGCCGAAATATTCCGCGGTGAAAGGTCCTTCTCCCACGCAGGTGGAATACGCTTTCATGATACCGATAGAAAGGTCTAACTTAC
>CAKQEE010000214.1 GCA_934230055.1 uncultured Clostridia bacterium | reverse complement strand
GGCTTTATAATTAGTAACGCCCTGTTTTTTTACGTAGCTTTCGTTAAGCTCTTCAAACTCCGATTCGCCTTTCTTCTTTAAGTAAACGTTGCCGCCGAAGAACTTGACCTCGTCCCCGCCCTTCGCTATAACGCGTTTTATTATTTTATGTCTTATCCCGCCCGCGGTCGCGTTTTCGTCCGCAGAAATTACTACTATATCGCCGTAATCCGCTTTTTCAAGAACGTTTATCACAAGCACGTCTCCCGTGTGAAGGGTGTTTTCCATAGACGCGCCGTTTACTATAACGCAAGAAAAAACGTAGGTATTAAGTATTATCAGAACGAGAAACAGTACGCAGAAAAAAGCGGCGGTTCCGAGATAAAATAGTTTATCCGAGGATTCGCTTTTTTCCTCCGTTAGGCTGTTTCTTATCTTATATTCCATCAGTTTTTTATTCCCCGATTTTCGCTTTACCTGCCGTAAGGATCGTTCGACTTCTATATCCAAAGCACGTTGTTAATGATAAAGGGCTTGTTGTCTTCCGAAACGAATTCTATCGCTTCCACCTTGGCGTAACTTTTCAAGGTCATTCCTTCCGCGGTTTTAAAGTTGTTCTTTTCAAACTTGACGTTTTGCCAAACCTCGCCGCCTATAATTCTGCACGACGCGGAATATTCCGCTCTGTGTTCCCCGAAAAAGTCCGAAACGAGTTTTACGGAGAAATTACCGCCACCCGCCAAATATACGTCTAACATCATAAGCGCGTCCTCATTCGGTTTATATTTATCCGCGTTTATCTTAAAGGTCAAAAGCCCGTTCTTGCCGCTCACGCCGTATAAATCGGAAGGACCTTTTTTAAGAGAAACGTTTTCTTCCCCCGTAATATCTATGCCGAAAGGTCGTTCGGTGTTTTCGTATGCTTCCGCAAAAACGCTGTCCATATCCGCTTTTCGCGAAGAATAAACTATCTTATGCCTGTTAAAGCCCTCCATTTCCTCCTCCGAAAAGCTTTTCGCCGTGACTATCGAACATAGTCTGAAACCGTTTTTATAAACCGCTTCCGCAAAAAACGCTATGGTTTTGGAACCCATATAAGGCGTATAGGCGAATTCGTAACCCTCTTCGCCGCGCTCGCCGTGGGCGGAAACTTTACGCCAGCATCTGAAACACGGCTCCACCGTTTGCTCCGCAACATATAAAGAAAGCTCTTTAAGCCCCTCGTCGTCCGGATCGACCGCCGCTACGAGCCTGCCATCTTTTATTTCGCCTTTAACGAATATTTCTCTCGGAAGTCTTACGGGTGCCTTGCTTTTATGCAAAAAGGCTTCCGTAAACACAAGCACGTCCGTATAACATTTGCAATCGACTTCCTCTCTTCCGCCTACGGAATACTGAACGGCTTTATAAATTTCCTCGGGAATTCTCGCAACGGTATCGTAAGCCCTGTCGAGGTCGTAAATCGCGCTGTTCGTGGGAGAAAGCAACAACACGGGACATTTTACGTGTTTTGCGTATGCCTGCGGTTCTATGCCCGCTATATAACAGAGTTCTTCGTCCGAAAACTGCGGTTCCGTAACTGTGCCGAATTTGCTTATGCCGCGATAGCCGCACCAGCCCGCGTTTGCAACGAACACCGCGCAGGAAAAAGTTTCCGAAAAAGCCGCCGCCTGCCATAAAACCGTCGCAACACCGCCTATGCCTATCGCGCCCACATAGCGTTCCGGTTCGGATTCTTTAAGGTATGTCGCCGCGTAAATAGCCGCCGCGGTCCACTCATACCAACAGGTTTTATCCGCTTCTACCGTCAGGCTGCATTCGCCGTATACGGAAGAATCGAGATTCGCATATTCTATAGACTGCGGATAAACGGTATATTTATCCGCGTCCACGGTTTTTCCCGCAAGGTCTATAACGAGGGCTTCGTAACCTCTTCCCGCAAGGTCTTTTGCAAGGGTTAAATCGGTACCGTCCTTAAAGACCTGTAAGATAAGCACCGCGGGTAAATTTTTCTTTCCCGATTCTTTTACCGATATTCCGTAAATTTTTACCGTTCCGTCTTTAACCGTTCTGCCCGATATGTAAAGCTCGGTAA
>CAKQEE010000213.1 GCA_934230055.1 uncultured Clostridia bacterium | reverse complement strand
GAATTTAGGCAGAAATACGGTACAACAATCTTCGTAAGGAAGAATAGAAGTTTCGTACGTGTCGATTTTTCTGGAAATTTCTATTATATCAATCTTATCGAACGCAATCAAAGGTCTTAAAACGGGCATCGTAACGACCGAATTAGAAGAAGTTATACTTTCTATCGTTTGGCTTGCAACCTGACCGAGACTTTCGCCCGTTACGATAGCTTGCGCGCCAAGTCTTTTAGAAAGCCTTTCTGCGATCCTCATCATGAATCTGCGCATTAAAGTAATCATAAATTCCTCGGGGCAATTTTTATGAATCGCTTCCTGAATATGCGTAAACGACACGACGTATAAGTTTATCCCTCCGTTATACTCGCCTATTTTCGCGGTTAAATCTTCTACCTTTTGTTTCGCCGCTTCGCCCGTATAAGGGAAGCTGTGAAAATGCAGACAATCAAGCTTCATTCCGCGTTTACACATCATATATCCCGCAACGGGGCTGTCTATGCCGCCGGAAATAAGCAAAAGCCCTCTCCCTGCGGAACCTACCGGCATTCCGCTCATACAATGCACGACTTCCGTATAAACGAACGTCTTTCCGTCCTCCCTTATATCGACAAAAACGGTAAAGGAAGGATTTATAACGTCTACCGTAATATTCTCGCCGAATTTTTCTAAAAGCCTGCCGCCCAAAAGTCTTGCCGTTTCCATAGAATTCGGCGAAAAAGTTTTATCCGCACGATTCACCGTTACGCGAAAAGTGCCGCTTTTATCTTCGCACAAAACGGCAGCCGCGTCGAAAATTTTCTCAAATTCGCTCTCGACGACGAGCGCCTTGCTATACGTATGAACACCCGCAACCTTATGTAGCTTGTCCTCTATAACGGGCAAATCCTCTTCCGCGAAATTCTCTATCAAATATCTGCTGTGCATAGAAGTAAAAGTATGCTCTATACCTTTAAGAGAGCGTTTAACGTTTTCTTTCAGCATTTTTTCAAAATACCCGCGATTTTTGCCCTTTAAGTGAATTTCGCAATATCTTATTATAATTGCCTTTTCCATTATTCCATCATCCTTTTTAGTTTACCTGCGGATTCGTTTACGACTTTTACAAAAGTCTCCGCTTCTTCCATAGTGCTTTCCGAAGAAAAACTTACCCTCATAACCCCGTCGAGAACCTGCGAATCGTAGCCGCAGGCTTTTATAACCCTGCTGAACCTATTCCTTGAGGAGCAGGCGGAACCGTTTCCTACGATGATATCGAAATTTTCGAGCGTGTGCATAAGTACTTCTCCGCGAAGCCCTTTTGCGGAAACGGATAAGATATAAGGGCTGGATTTTTCTTCCGAAATCTCGGATATAACCGTAAATATATTTTTATCGAGAGAGTCCGCAACGTATTTTTTTATTTCGAAAACGTTGTTAAAATTCTCTTTTAACGCCGAAAATTTTTCTTCCGCGGCATACTCGAACACTTTTATTCCGAAAACGTTTTCCGTACCGCTTCTATAACCGCCTTCTTGTCCTCCGCCGAAAATCAGCGGTAAAAGATTTAAACCTTTTCTCTTTATAAGCGCGCCGACGCCTTTAAGTCCGCCGATTTTATGCGCGCTGATTGAATATAAATCTACGTTTTTACCGAGCCGATACGGCAACTTGCCGTAAGCCTGTACTCCGTCCGAATGAAAAATCGTTTTCGGATTGATTGCTTTAAGTTTATCGGAAATTCTATTTACGTCGTTTATCGCGCCTGTTTCGTTGTTTACGTGCATTATAGAAACGAAACTAGGTTTTTTGGCGGCCGCAATATTAAAAAGCATTTCCTCATTCACCGCGCCGTGAGTATCTAAATCTACGAATTCAATCTCAAAACCGCGCGATTTAAGCTCGTTAAAAGCTTTATCTATTGCGGAATGTTCGCCCTTATCGGTCACGAAAACGCCGCGTCGTACCGCGCCGAAAACTGCCGTGTTATCGCTCTCGGAGCCGCAGGAAGTAAAAATAATCTCTCTGTCCGAAGGAATAGCCCCCAAAGTTTTTAATATCTTTTCCCTTGCGGATTTAAGAGCAAGAGAGGCTTGCAATCCACCCCTGTATAATGCGGAAGGATTAAAAAAATC
>CAKQEE010000212.1 GCA_934230055.1 uncultured Clostridia bacterium | reverse complement strand
GAATCGGACTTCATAATTTCCGTCATAGGGGAAGAAACGGGCTTTATCGGGCTTACGATTTTTATTTTTATAGCGGCGTTCATAGTTTTTCGCGGAGTAAGGGCGGCGGCTCGTGCAAAAGACGAATTCGGTTTTATGCTCGCGCTCGGCATAACGATGATTTTCGGTATACAAACGCTCGTGAACGTACTTGTGGTTACGGGCAGTATTCCGCCTACGGGGCTTTCTATGCCGCTCGTTTCCAGCGGGAACACCTCCATAATAATTTTTATGGCGGAAGCTGGAATAGTTTATAACGTCTCGCGCCAAGGTTCCTTAACCTTTTAGAGAGGTTTTGCATAGAATATCGTATCAGCGTTTTTGGGGGACGAAATGGACGGATACGTTATAAAAGGCGGCAGACCGATAAGCGGTAAAATAAAGGCGGAAGGCGCAAAAAACTCCGCGCTTCCCGTAATAGCCGCGGCAATCGCCGTCCGAGGAACGGTGGTTATAGAAAACTGCCCCGATATTTCGGACGTGAGAAATATGTGCGAAATAGCTAAGTCTCTCGGAGCGAAAGTCGAATACGGAGAAGGCGTCCTCGTCGTCGAAGCGAAAACGCTGTCTGGATATTGCGTGCAGAGGGCATTGTGCGAAAAAACGCGCACTTCGGTGCTTGCCCTCGGCGCGCTTCTTGCGCGTGAGAAAAAAGCGCGGGTATATTTTCCGGGCGGGTGCGAACTCGGCGCAAGACCTATCGATATGCACCTGAAAGCGTTTGAGGAAATGGGCGTAACGGTAACGGCGTACGGCGGGGAAATAATCGCTTCCGCAAGTCGTTTGCTCGGCGCGGATATAAGATTGTCGTATCCCTCCGTGGGCGCGACGGAAAACGTTATGCTCGCGGCGTGCCTTGCAGAGGGCAGAACGCGGATATTCGGCGCGGCGAAAGAGCCGGAAATAGCGGAACTCGGAAGCGCGCTTAACGCGTTCGGCGCAAAAATACGCGGCGCGGGAACGGACGTTATAGAAATAGACGGGGTAAAAAATCTTTCGGGCGGGAGAGTAAAACTCGGTTTCGACCGCATAGAAACGGGAACTTTCCTTATAATGGCGGCGGCAACGGGTGGCGAAACGGAAATTTTAGGGGCAAAAGCGGAAAATATTTATTCTTTGCTCGTTAAACTTTGCGATAATAGTTGTAAAATCAAAATAAAAAATGATATAATATATCTAAAATCGGGAAAAGTGAGAAAGTCTTTCTCTCTTACGACGGGACCGTACCCTAAATTCCCCACGGACCTGCAACCGCAAATGACGGTGCTTGCAACCTCTTCCGTAGGAAGCTCCGTTATCAAAGACGAGGTTTTCCCCGCAAGGTTTTCGCACGCGGCGGAACTGAAAAAGATGGGCGCGGAGATTTCCGTAAAAAACGGCACGGCTATCGTCAGGGGAAAGGGCAGGCTTTTCGGCTCCGTGGTGGAAGCGCACGATCTGCGCTGCGGCGCGGCTCTCGTTACGGCAGGGCTTTTTGCGGAGGGTAAAACGGTCGTAAAGGGCGTGCGGTTCATAGAACGCGGCTACGCGAACTTTACGGAAAAGCTCTTGTCTCTCGGCGCGGATATTTCTTTCAAATAGCCGCCGAACGGCACGTGCGTGCGCATACGCTCGCCCGCGCCCGCATAGAGAGGACAAGCCCGAAAGAAAAAACGCGAACAAACAGAAAAAACCCGAACAGATTAAAGGACAAACGGACGGTAGAATTACTTATGAAGCACGGAAAGCTTTATGCGATACTCATAGCGGCGGCGTTTTTTATATCGCTCGTCTGTTCGCTTGTGTTGCTGTTTTCCGTTAATGAAGTAGAAATTTCCTATGCCGCTTACGGCGTGGCGGAAGAAAATCTCGCTATCGAAGCTCTTTCTTCTCTTAAAGGCAAGAATCTGTTGTTCGTAAAAGAATCGGAAGCGGAAGAAAAACTTGCGGCGTTCCCGCGCTTTAAGCTTTCCGCTGTGGAAAAAAGTTATCCCAACGTTCTTAAAATAACGGTGGAAGAGCGCAGAGAAGTTTTCAGATTATACGACGGAACCAAAACCTTTTGCCTTGACGAAACGGGCTACGTTCTCGAAA
>CAKQEE010000211.1 GCA_934230055.1 uncultured Clostridia bacterium | reverse complement strand
GAGCTTATGAGGGCTATAAAGCTTCGGCTTGCGGGCGCGGAAGAAATTTTGTTCGTGGGGGCTGGGGATATTTACGAAATCGCGTTAAGCCTTTGCGAAAAATAAATCTGAAATGAGTACGGAAATGAAAGGCTATGGGAGCGGCGCGGATAACGGGTGAGAAATATTCTTAAAAAAATTTTTAAAAACGTATTAAAACGGTTGCAAACGGAAAAAAAACGGAGTAGAATATAAACCGTAAAAATTATAATAGGAGAGAATAGGCAAAAGATGAATAAAGCAAGAAAAATATCCGTCCTCGGCACGGGTAACGTAGGCGCAACCATAGCGTACACTTTAACGCTTTCGGGCATTTGTTCCGAAATAGTTCTCGTAGACATTAACAAAGAGAAGGCAGAGGGCGAAGCACTCGACCTTTCGCAATGCGCGGCGGTAGTTCCTTCCGTTTCCGTTCGTTGCGGCGAATACGAAGACGTTGCGGGTTCAGACATAGTAGTAGTAACCTTCGGCGTAGGCAGAAAGCCCGGTCAGACCAGACTCGACCTCGCTAAAATCAATATCGGTATATTAAAGAGCGTTATGCCGAACGTTGCGAAAATCGCACCCGACGCGCTCTACGTAATCGTAAGTAACCCCGTAGACGTTTTAACGTACGTCACCCTTAAATGCACCGACCTTAAACCCAATCAGGTTATCGGTACGGGTACTCTTCTCGATTCCAACAGACTCGTTAAGTTCGTTGCGGATTACTGCAAGGTAGACGCTTCCGCCGTAAACGCTTACGTTTTGGGCGAACACGGCGACGCGTGCATGGCTCCTTGGTCGCTTTGCACCGTAGGCGGATACAATGTTAAAGAATACTGCAAAAAGTTCCTCGGCAAGACGGAAGAAAACATCGATCAGGAACTCGAAACCCTTTACGAAGACATGGTTAAGTCGGGCGCGAAGGTTATCAAGGCGAAAGGCGCAACCTTCTATGCTATCGCGGCTTCCGCTGTAAGACTTATTAAAGCTCTTCTTTCGGATACGCACACGCTTCTCCCGCTTTCCACCGTTCTTCACGGCGAATACGGCGCGAACGATATGTGTATGGGCGTTCCCTGCATAGTCGGCGGCAACGGCTTTGAAAGAGTAGTAGAACTTCCCCTTCCCGAAAACGAGCAGAAACTTTTCGACGAGAAGATCGCTTCTTTGAACGCTACTTACGACGCGCTCGAAATCAGATAAGTTAAGCCTTTGCGGGCAAAAACTTAAACCTATATTTTATCCGAATACGCGTTATATGCGCGTATAATAAAGGATAAAACGGGCAAGTCGTTTAAGACACAAAATAAAATCGAGTATGAGACTCTACCTGCGCCCGCTGCGCGGGCGGGGTCTCGTTTCGTTTTTTATGGCAATTTAACGGTGCTTTCTGAAATGGCGAATTTCGAAAAAGCGGAAAGCAAACCGAAATTCGAACCGAGATTCGAGCCTAAAAACGGCAAAGTAAGTCCGAGCAAGGGCAAGCATACGCCGAACAGCCGACGAAAAGTCGAAAAACAAACGAAAAAAGGCAAATGCAAGCCGAAAAAGCGGAAAAACACAAATGAAAATTTTTATTCTCGTACTGTTTATACTTACATACGTTCTTATCGTAGCGTTGCCGAAATTCAAGGTATACGTTACGGGCGCGGCGGCGGTTATCGCGGCTGGCGCGCTTTTAATCTTTGGCGAAACCACTTTTAAAGAGGTGTTTTTGTCCGTCGATTACAACGTGGTGATGATGCTTGTGGGTATAATGCTTACCGTTGGGCTGTTTTCGGAATCTGGTATGCCGAACAAGCTTTCGGACAAGCTTATATCAAAAATGCCGAACGCGATGGCGGCGGTGGTGCTTTTGTCCGTGATAAGCGGGTTGGTTTCCGCGTTCGTGGATAACGTGGCAACCGTTTTAATGCTTGCGCCGATAGGGCTTGCGGTCGCCAAAAAAACGGGGCTGTCGCCCGTGCCGGTTATGATAAGCATAGCGGTTTCTTCTAACCTGCAAGGCGCGGCGACGCTTGTCGGCGATACCACTTCGATAATGCTCGGCGGCTTTGCAAATATGAGCTTTTTTGATTTCTTCTTTTT
>CAKQEE010000210.1 GCA_934230055.1 uncultured Clostridia bacterium | reverse complement strand
ATACGGTATTGAATCCCTGTGCCGGGAAACAGAGCAGCGCATAGACCATGTACATCAGAGAAAGAACGACACCGGCTACGGCTGAGCCTTTCAGAAGTCTTTTTCCATAGAAGGACAGACCACCAATATATTCATCGTCTTTCTTTTCTTTAAAAATCTGAGCCATCGTGGACTCCGTATAGGCTGTCGCCATACCAAAGAATGCCGAGATCCACATCCAGAACAGGGCACCAGGGCCACCGACGGAAATCGCACCGGTTACACCCAGAATATTACCCGGTCCGACTCGCATCGCCGTGGACAGGAAGAATGAGGCCAGCGGTGAAATACCTGTGGACGCGGCTTTTCTTGCGATAGAAAACGTTATCGGCAGAAAATTCGAGCTTGATTCGTTTGATCTCGGTGCGGTTACGGAGGGAAAAGAAGCTTTGGGACAGGCGATAGTCAAGCTTCGCCACGGCGGCGCGATTTATTCGGGGCGCGGCGTTTCCACCGATATAATCGGCGCGAGCATCAGGGCGTATATTTCCGCGCTCAACAAGGTGGCTTACGAGGAGGATAACTAATGAAGCTCTCTTTTTCCACAAACGGTTGGAACGTGCCTTTTAACGAAATCGTAAATCTTCTTAAAGAGAATAAGCTTCGCGGGTTGGAAATTCATAATCCGAACGCCGAAGGTTTCGATAAAGAAAAACCGTTCGACAAACAAAACCTTGCCAAAACGCGCAAAACGCTTTTTGAAAACGACGTGGAAATAAGCTGTATAGACGTAACCGCGAATTTCGCCGCCGCCGAAAACGAATATGCGATTACGGAGACGGAAAACGCCGTTATTCTCGCTTACGAACTCGGTTGTAAGTTCGTAAGGATTTACGCCTGCGAAATCGAAAACGCTTCGGAAGAGGAGGTTTATAAAAGACTTAAAAACGTTCTTCCCTCAATAGTAAAGTTTGCAGAGAAAAAAGGCGTTACGATTTTGATAGAAACGACGGGATATTTTTCCGATACTCTCAAGCTTTCCGAGTTTTTAAGCGAATTTGCAAGCGACAATCTTTCCGCGTTGTGGGATATTGACGGAACGCTGCGAAAGGCTGGCGAAAGCGCGGAAACGACCGTAAAAAATCTCGGAAAAAACATAAAGCACATTCACGTTAAAGACAGCGTTACGATAAACGGAAAAACTGAATTTTGCCTTTTGGGGGAAGGTAATTTGCCCATAAGAAGCGTTTTCGACAGCTTGCGTTCGGTAAATTACGAAGGTTTTCTTTCGTTGGAGCTGAAAAGCAAGCAGCTCGGCGCGCTCGGAGATCTCGATATTGTTTTACCGCAATTTTCGGGGTACGCTTCCTCTTTTGAAAGCGTGCCTTCGTGGCAAAACAAGCTTTACGATAACAAGACCAAAACGGGCAAGTACGTCTGGAAAAAAGAACAGCTTATAGAGCGTACTTTTCCCGAGGTTTTAGACAGGGTGGCGGAAGAGTTTCCCGATCAGGTGGCTTTTAAGTATACCACTCTCGATTACACGAGGACTTATTCGGAATTTAAAGACGAGGTGAACGAAGCGGCGCGCGCGCTTATGTCTATCGGCGTTAAGGCGGGCGACCACGTTGCGGTGTGGGCGACGAATATTCCCGAATGGTACGTTACCTTTTGGGCGACGACGAAAATCGGCGCGGTTCTCGTTACGATGAACACCGCTTATAAAATCCACGAAGCGGAATACCTTTTAAAGCAGTCCGATACTCACACCCTCGTTATGATAAAATCTTACAGAGATTCGGAATACGCGGAGATCATAAACGAACTTTGCCCCGAGCTTAAAACGCTTAAAAAGGGCGAGCCGATGCACGCGAAAAGGCTTCCGTTTTTAAAAAACGTTATAACGGTAGGCTTCGAGCAGGCGGGGTGTATGACATTCCGAGAGATGAAGGAAAAAGCCAAAAACGTTTCAGAAGCGGAGCTTACAATAAGAGCTAACGCGGTAGAAGTAAACGACGTTTGCAATATGCAATATACTTCGGGTACGACGGGGTTTCCGAAAGGGGTTATGCTTACACACTATAACGTGGTGAACAACGGCAAGTGTATAGGCGACAGAATGGACTTATCTACTGCGGACAGAATGATGATTCAGGTGCCTATGTTCCACTGCTTCGGCAT
>CAKQEE010000209.1 GCA_934230055.1 uncultured Clostridia bacterium | reverse complement strand
AGGCGTAGTCCTCGTAATTTATGGTTTCAAAGCCGAACTTTTCCGCAAGAGACAAAAAGAAGCGAAGCGCGTTTTTCACTTCCCGCCCGAACGGCGCGCCGTTTTCCTTTTCTCCCTCCGTGCTTTTAAATTCAATCAGTTCGGTTAAATCTTTTACGAAATTCTTATAATCGTTCATAGACAATTCTTTGCCGCCTTTATTATTTCGTTATATACTATTATATACGATTTAAGCCTTTCGTGCAAACCGTTGCAATAAATTTTCGCGATTATCTGCTATTAAAATAAAATATGTTTTGTTTTTCGGAAAATTTGTGATAAAATATTCTTTATGAACGGCAAAGATCTACACGCGGGACACCGCGAAAGAGTTCTTAATAAATTTGCATCTAATCCCGACGGGTTGCCCGATCACGAGCTTTTGGAAATTCTGCTGTTCCCTCTTTTGCCGAGGAAAGACGTAAACCCGCTTGCGCACACGCTTATCCGCACTTTCGGAGACCTTTCGGGCGTGCTTTCCGCTTCTTATAAGGAGCTTATCTGCGTGGAGGGCGTGGGTAAAAACACCGCCGCGGGGCTTGTGGCAATAGGCAAAATTTATTCGGTGGTTACCGAACGCCGCACAAAAAAGAAGAAAACGGACTTTTCCTCTTTCGCGCGGTGCAGAGAAGATTTGCTTAAATACTTTTCGGAGCTGAAAGAAGAAAGGTTCACCGCCTTTTTTCTCGACGGAAAATACAAGCTTATAGCAAAGCTCGAATACGGGGATAATTTTAAGGACAAGGTTACGGGCGACCTTTCCGAAATAGCCAAAGGCTTGGCGATACATAAGCCCGCGTTTTTGTTTATCGCCCACAACCACCCGAGCGGGCAGGCAACGCCGAGCGAAGAGGACGATTTCGCCACGAAAAAGATAAACGCGCTCTGTTCGATTTACGGAGTGACGCTTGTAGACCACGTTATAATCGCGGGTAAGGAAGCTTATTCTTACTGTGTGGAAAGAAGAATGGAATATATAAGAGAGTGTTCCGATATGGATAAAATTATGCGGAACATCAAGGAGTGAAATTATGAATAAAGTAAGAACGCGTTTTGCGCCGAGTCCTACGGGATATTTGCATATAGGCGGTCTGCGTACCGCGCTTTACGGATATTTATTCTCCAAAAAGAACGGCGGCGATTTTATCCTCCGCATCGAGGACACCGACACCGCAAGATACGTTGACGGCTCCGTACAGATTATTTACGATACCTTGCGCGATTCGGGCATTATGTACGACGAAGGACCGGACGTAGGCGGCGATTACGGACCTTATGTTCAGAGTGAAAGAAAGGCGATTTACAAAGAATATGCGGAAAAGCTCGTCGAACTCGGCGGGGCTTACTACTGCTTCTGCACGCCCGAGCGCATTGCAAGCCTTAAAGACGAAGAAGGCAACGTACGCTACGACAAGCATTGCTTAAAGCTTTCTCCCGAAGAGATAAAAGAGCGTATCGCGCGCGGCGATTCCTACGTTATCCGCCAAAACGTTCCCACGGAAGGCACGGGCAGTTATCACGACCTCGTTTACGGCGACATTTCCGTAGACTATAAGGATATAGAGGACGGAATACTTTTAAAAAGCGACGGTATGCCCACCTATAACTTTGCAAACGTTATAGACGACCACCTTATGGGCATAACGCACGTTATTCGCGGCACGGAATACCTTTCTTCCACCCCAAAATACAACCTTATGTACGACGCTTTCGGCTGGGAACGCCCCGTATATATTCACCTTCCCCCCATTATGAAGGACGCGCAGCACAAGCTCAGCAAGCGCAACGGCGACGCCAGCTACGAGGATTTCGTAAACAAAGGCTTCGTTAAAGAGGCTGTCGTAAACTATATAGCTCTTCTCGGGTGGAGTCCCAAGGGCAACACCGAAAAAATGAGCCTTGCGGAGCTTATAGAAAACTTCTCGTTAGAAGGTCTCGGCAAATCCCCCGCTATTTTCGATGAAGTGAAAATGCGTTGGCTTTCGGGCGAATATATAAAGGAAATGAGCGACGAAGAGTTTGTAAAACGCGCCGATAAATTCCTTAAAGAAAGCAAGATTTACGGAAAGTACGACCTTAACAAGGTTGCGGCTCTCCTTAAAACCCGTATAGAACCCTTGGGCGAGATTCCCGAAAAAATCAACTTTTTAGAGGAGTTCGGCGAAT
>CAKQEE010000208.1 GCA_934230055.1 uncultured Clostridia bacterium | reverse complement strand
GATAACTTCTTTAAGTCAGGATAACGAAAGACTTAAAGCGACTGCGGAAGAAACGGAAAACGCGATTTGCGGACTTGATAAAAGCAACGAAAACGCGCGCGCAATCATAGAAGAGCTTAAACTCGAACAGGAAAAAGTTGCTCTTTCCAAAGAAGAGCAAGACAAAATCAACGAGATAAGAAGCGATATAGAAAAAACGGAAACCTTAAAAGGCGAGCTTCGCGAAAAGCTTGAAAAAAATTCCGCAAAAAGGGAAAGACTTGCAAACGAGCTTGCCGAGCTTTCCGAAAGAAAGCACGCTGAAGAAATCGCGCTTGCAAAGATAGATTCCGACCTCGAATATATGGGGCAGTCTATTTTGGAAAACTACGGCGAAACTTACGATACCGCGCTGAAATTCAAGGAAGAGGGTTACGACGCTTCCGTGGGCGAAAGCGAGATAATGAAGCTTCGCAGAAAGCGTTCTTCTCTCGGCGCGATTAACGCCACCGCGATAGACGATTGCAGGGCGTTGAAAGAGCGCTACGACGAGATGACCACTCAAAAAGAGGACCTTGAAAAAGCGGAAAAGGACCTTCGCGAGGCTATCGACAAAATCAAAGCGGAAATGCTTACGCAGTTCGACGAAGGCTTTACCAAAATCAACGAGAACTTCCAGAGAATTTTCAAAGAGCTGTTCGGCGGAGGAAGGGCTATGCTCGAACTCGATTATTCGGAAGTTGAGGACAGACTTGAAGCGGGCGTGGAAATCATAGCCGAACCGCCCGGAAAGAAGCTGCAAAAGCTTTCGCTTTTATCCGGCGGAGAGAAGGCTCTTACCGCGATAGCTATTTTGTTCTCTATATTAAAGCTTCGCCCGATGCCGTTCTGCGTTCTTGACGAAATAGAAGCCGCGCTCGACGAAGCAAACGTAGACAGGTTTGCCCGCTATTTGCAAAAATTCTCCAAAGAAACGCAGTTTATAGTCATCACGCACAGAAAGCCGACTATGGAGCTTGCGGATTCGCTGTTCGGCGTTACGATGCAGGAAAAGGGCGTATCCAAGCTTGTTTCCGTCAAACTGTCGGACGTTGCGGATATAGAAGGCAAAGATCTTGCATAGAATATTTAACGGGATAAAATATGGGATTTTTCGGTAAAATCAAAGCTGTTCTTTCAAAAACGAGGGACGGAATAGCAAAAAAACTTAACGACCTTTTCGCTAAAAACAAGCTTGGGGAAGAATTTTACGAGGATTTGGAAGACGTGCTTATTTCTTCCGACGTTTCCGTTTTTACCGCGACCGAAATAGTGGAAGAGATTAAAGAAACGGCGATAAAAGAAAAGTGCCGCGATAAAGACTACGTTACGGGGCTGCTGAAAGAAGAGCTTTACGACACGATAAATTATGCCGAACCTTTGGAATTGAAAACGCCGCTTGTGCTTATGATTATCGGGGTGAACGGCGTAGGCAAAACCACGACTATCGGCAAGCTTGCGAATAAGTTCGTTAAAGAAGGCAAAAGCGTAACCATAGCTGCGGCGGATACTTTCCGCGCGGCGGCTTCCGAACAACTTACCGTTTGGGCGGAAAGGGCAAAGGTCAGAATAATCAAACACGCGGAGGGCGCGGACGCTTCCGCTGTCGTTTACGACGCCATTCTTTCCGCAAAGGCAAAAAATACCGAAGTGCTTATAATAGATACCGCGGGCAGGCTCCACGTAAAGTATAACCTTATGGAAGAGCTTAAAAAGATGGATAGAGTGGTAAAACGCGAGTATCCCGAAGCGAACTATAAAAAGCTTATCGTTTTAGACGCTACCACGGGGCAAAACGCGAACAGTCAGGTAGAAGCTTTCGGAGAAGCCGTCGGAGTTGACGGAATTATCCTTACAAAGCTTGACGGAACTGCGAAAGGCGGTTTTATAATTTCTCTTTCTTACGAGAAAGAAGTGCCGGTCGTATTCGTCGGCACGGGAGAGAAAATAGACGATATAGAAGATTTTAACGCCCGCGAATTCGTGGAAGGCTTGTTTTAAGTTGGCGCCGCTTATGAAAAAAATCGCATTGATCGGTAGTACGGGGTCTATCGGCGTTCAAACGCTTAATGTTGTGAGAAGAAATCCCGATAAATTCAGAATAGTCTCGCTTGCCGCGGGAAATAATATACTTGCGCTTAAAGAACAGGCAAGGGAATTCAAACCGCTTGTGGCTACTGCGATAAAACGCCCCTCGTACGG
>CAKQEE010000207.1 GCA_934230055.1 uncultured Clostridia bacterium | reverse complement strand
ATTATATAGTCGGCTGTGTTGTTGCGTGGCTCGACCGTCGATGCATATCTTTGCGAAATCAACTTTGCAAGTTTACACAAAAGGCATACGGTTCTCAGATCGAACATTATATTGTCATCTTCGTCCTTTTTTTTATCTATGTCGACAAGTTCGTTGAAATCGTTTACAAAATCGCTTAGTAGTTCTTTAGGAATATTTATGTTAAGCGAAAGATTATTAAATGCTTGTCGGATTTGCGGTTCGACTTCAAATAATATTTTTATTCCGGGATAATGGTCGAGTTGTTTTTTATAATCATCCAACAAGTCGTTCCTTATAACAAGATGGAAAAGTTTTGTCTTTTCGTCGTTCGACCAGTATCCGTGTTCGGTGTACGGCGGAATCATAAACATATCTCCGACTTTTGCAGGGTGATTTTTATTTTTAACGTAGTGCCTGCATTCGCCGTATGTAACTACGTTTAGTTCGTAATAGTCGTGAGAGTGCATCAGGATCGGGTAAGAGCGGTTATGATAATAGGCAAACCCCTGAGAGAAAGCGGAAACGTTGTTAAGCGAATAAAACGGATTTATATGTTTATTAAGTTTTACGGGATAATTTTGGTTCTTTTTCTTCATTTTGACAGGAACTTACAAAAATTTGATTGAATTCTACAATAATTATATCATATCGGGATGTATAATGCAAGTGTTGCAATGAGGAAACATCGTGATTTTGCGAGTAAAATTATTGCAGAATTGCCAACAATAATATATGGTACTACGCATATTTTGGGTATAAAGGTATAGTTTCGCCCCGTGATTGTCTAACGATAAAATGCGGTATGCGGCCCAAAATGCGTCTTAAAATCGGAAAAATCGAAGGGTATACCCTTCCTTTCGTCTTCGACGAAAGGAGTATCGCTTATCGGTTTTAAATAAACATTTAATAATTTAACTCGCTTCTTTTCATAAAAAGGGCATGCAAATCGATAACGGAGGAAAAATGAAAGAAAAAAAGTTATCAGGCGATTTGAAAAATCTGAAAAAAAGCAAAACTTTAGCGGCGATTTTTTTTATTTTCGTTATGGTCATTACTTTGATGTGCGCGGTTTCTTGCACGGGCGGTTGCGGAGGAGTATCGTGTAATCCTTCTGCTCCGGCTCCGGACGTGTTTGATCCTGACGATCCCGAAGACCCCGGTGATTCGGAAGATCCGGGCGGAATCAAAGATGAAAAAATCGTTCTTAAAGAAATTCCCGAGGCGGGAAATGTTAAACTTGTCGATGATGCTATAAGGGAATATCTTTCTGCCTCTGACGTTTCGGAGCAGATAGCCGCTTTACCGCAGGTTAAGGTGTCAAAAGATTGCGGTGCGTTACCTGTAAAACTTGCCTGGAACGGCAACGGAAGCGTGAGATATACGATTTACATTGCCGATAACGAAAATTTCGACAACGCAACATCGTATGTCGTTTCGGGTTTTATGAGGGAACTCAATATTTATAACTTACTGCCTTCTACGACATATTATTGGAAAGTTGCAGGCGACAGATCCGACATGTCAGACACTTCCGTTTTTAAGACGGAAGATCTTTCCGTTCGTTTGATTTATGCCGAGGGGACTTCGAATATAAGAGATCTCGGAGGGTGGAATGCGGACGGCTCGTTTGTCAATTACGGAAAAATATATCGCGGAAACCAACTTAACGGATATGGAAATTGGGGCGATAATAAATTAACGGAGAACGGGCTGAAAACTTTTAAAGATGATTTAAAAATCAGAACCGAAATAGATCTAAGGACGCAGGACAAAGATGACGCCAATCAGACGGTGAATTTTGTCGACGCGTCGCTTCCGTACTATAAATGTACGATCGGTCAATATACCGATATTCTGGAACCGTCGGTCTGGAACGCTTTGCCGAATGACGGAAACACGCTGGCTGATTCGATGGAGAATAAAAACGACGCGCGCCGCCTGTCATATGCGACGGGCAATGCAGTCAGGAACGAAAACGCAATGAGACGCTCTTTGAAAAGCATTTTCGAAGTTCTTGCCGATGAGCGCAATTATCCTGTCTATATACATTGTAACGCGGGCGCGGACAGAACGGGTACCGTGGCGTTTTTGATTAACGGTCTTCTCGGTGTAAGCGAAGCCGATCTGATCAGAGATTACGAACTGACAAGTTTTTCAAAGGTTTCCGGGCTGAGATACAGAAGCGAGATTAAAAACGGCGATTTTACC
>CAKQEE010000206.1 GCA_934230055.1 uncultured Clostridia bacterium | reverse complement strand
GTAGGGACGGAGTTTCTCGTTTCCGACCTTGCTATATACCTATGCGGTTTTTGCGCCGTTATGGGGCATATTTACCCCGTGGTTTATAAATTCAAGGGCGGCAAAGGAATAGCTTCCACCATAGGCGTTATGATAGTTTGCGAGTCCGTTCACGGTCCCGGTTGGGCTTCCGTTATTATAATGGCACTCGTTGCCGCGGTGATATGGATTTATTTTACCGAATTCGGCGCGATGGGGTCTTTTATCGCGATAACGCCGCCCGCGATAAGCGGAAGCATAAGGCTTATCCTCGATTATAAAGATTACGACGACGTTAAAACGATTGCGTTCAAGGTTATTACGAGCGTGCTTATTCTTGCTATTTGCTTTTTCACGTGGTTTGCGCACAGAAAGAACATAGAAAGAATGTTGGCGGGAGAAGAACATCCGACTTCCATAAAAGAAATGGCGGTTAAAGCCAAGGCTAAAAAGCTTGCGCAGAAAAAAACGGATGAAGAGCGTTTGAACGCCGAAAAAACGGGCATCGATAGCGGCACGGTCGCGGAAGAATTCGCTTCTTCGGAAAAAACGGACGATACGAAAGACAGCGGAAGAAAAAAGGCGAGTAAACCGCCGATAATTCACAGATAAACGGCTATTTGCCAAAAAAGAATACATAAACGAAATAAACCTCTCATATATTACTTTTGTAACGTGTGGGAGGTTTTTTATGGATAAATTCGATATATACAGAGATATTTCGGAACGGACGGGCGGCGATATTTACATAGGCGTGGTGGGACCGGTGCGGACGGGTAAGTCCACATTTATAACGAAGTTTATGGAAGCTTTCGTTATACCTAACATAAACGCAAAATTGCAACGCCAGATCGCGATAGACGAAATGCCGCAATCGGCGGACGGCAAAACGGTGATGACCACTCAACCGAAATTCGTTCCCGCAAACGGCGTCAAAGTGCAGTTCAAAAACAAAGCGACGGCGAACGTGAGGCTTGTTGATTGCGTGGGCTATCTCGTAGAAGGGGCGAACGGCAGAGACGAGGACGGCAAGCCTCGGCTTGTGAAAACGCCGTGGAGCAGCGAAGAAATTCCCTTTGAAAAGGCAGCGGAAATCGGCACCAAAAAGGTGATTTGCGACTATTCTACGATAGGCATAATGGTAACTACGGACGGGAGCTTCGGCGAAATTTCGCGCGAAAACTACATTTCCGCGGAAGAGCGCACGGTTAAAGAGCTTAAAGAGTGCGGAAAGCCTTTTATAATCTTTCTTAACTGCAAAGATCCAAAGACGGAAGCGGCGCAGTCGCTCGCAAGCGGTTTAGAGGGAAAATACGGCGTTTGCACCGTTTGCGGAAACGCTACCGAGCTTAATGCCGCCGCAATAAGCGAAATTATGGAAAAACTGCTTACGGAATTCCCGATGAGCGGGTTTAATCTTAATATTCCCGAATGGATGCGCTCTTTGCCCGCGGAAAATAAAAGGATAGAAGAGATTATTTCCTGCGTGAAAAAAGCTTCCGCGAATATGTGCAAAATGAAAGATTATTCGGAGCTTAACGGGCTTTTTGCGGATAGCGAAGACTACGCGGGTGTAGAACTCGGCGAGTTAAAGCTCGGAAGCGGGGTTTCGGACTATAAACTCGTGGCGAAAAACGGGCTTTTTTATAAAGTGCTTTCGGAAGAATGCGGAGAGGAAATCAAGGACGAAAGCGCGCTTATGGAATACGTAAAGACCTTTTCGGAATCTAAAAAGCGTTTTTCCAAAATCAAAGACGCTCTTTTTGCGGCAGAAAACGAGGGCTACGGCGTAGTTTTGCCCACGATGGAAGAAACCGACCTCGAAGAACCCGCGCTCATAAAACAAGGCGGAAAGTACGGAGTTAAACTTAAAGCGACCGCGCCGAGCCTTCATATTATGAAGATAGACGTTTGCACCGAGGTTTCGCCCATGGTCGGTAACGAAAAGCAAGGGGAAGACTTCGTGAATTATCTTAAAGAGAAATACGAGCAGAATAAGGGCGAGCTTATGGATACGAACATTTTCGGGAAAACCTTGCACGATATGCTGGCGGAGGGGCTTTCGGATAAACTTTCTTCCATGCCGAAAGAAGCGCAGGGCAAAATGCGCAAAACGGTTACGCGAATAGTAAACGAAAACAAGGGCGGGCTTATCTGTATATTGCTGTAAAGGTTTTCTGCTTTCGTATGGCGGCTTTTATGGCGATGAAGTTATAAAGAAATAAAG
>CAKQEE010000205.1 GCA_934230055.1 uncultured Clostridia bacterium | reverse complement strand
TAAGGCACTCGGGCGAATTTATAAAAGTGTTCCTGTGCATAACGCCGTATCTTAAAAATTCCGCGTTTTTGAGTGCGGGTATCATTCCGAAAACTCGGCGTTGTTCCGGAAATTTCAGGTTAGTCTGAAATCCGACGAGGTTATACATACTGCCCGCTTCGTCCTCTTTACGAAGTTGCAGACAGGCGTACGCCCATCTCCCCGTTTTCGGGTCCGTAAGACCGACGGGTTTAAGAGGACCGAATCTTAAAGTGTCTTTACCCCGGCGAGCCATAACCTCTATCGGCATGCACCCCTCGAACACCGCGGAATTCTCGAACCCGTGAAGCTCCGCACGCTCCGCCGAAAGAAGTGCTTCTATAAAAGCTTCGTATTCTTCTTTCGTCATGGGGCAATTCAGGTGATCGCCGTTTCCTTTTTCGTATCTGTCGCCTATAAACGCGCTGCTCATGTCTATGCTTTCCGCGGAAACTATCGGCGCGGAAGCGTCGAAAAAATACAAGCCGCCGCCCGTTTTCTCCGCTATCGCGGAAGAAAGCGCGTCCGTAGTAAGCGGACCCGTGGCGATTATCGTAAGCTCTTTTCCCTCTATGCCCGTAACTTCTTCGGAAAAAATTTCTATATTATCGCGGGATTTGATTTCTTCCGTAATCATACGGGAAAATTCCGTTCTATTTACGGCAAGCGCGCCACCTGCGGGAACCTTAGTTTTATCCGCCGCAGCAATCACGAACGAGCCAAGTCTTCTCATCTCCTCTTTCAAAAGCCCCGCGGCGTTACCGTATATATCGGAGCTTTTAAGAGAGTTCGAGCAAACGAGTTCCGCAAAATTTTCTTCCGTATGCGCGGGGGTGAATTTTTTCGGTTTTATATCTATAAGCCGAACGTTTACGCCGTGAGAGGAAAGATAAAGAGCCGCCTCCGAACCCGCAAGTCCCGCGCCGATTATTTTAACTGTTTGCATTTTGATTCTTTTCGGTATATTTGCACTTTTTGTTGGAGCATTTAACGGTGCCTTCCACGTTTACGAGGTATTCGCCGCACTCGGGGCAAAGCTTGCCGGTGGGCATATCCCAGCTCATAAACTTGCAATCGGGATAGCCGGAGCAACCGTAGAACACCTTGCCCGTACGGCTCGTCATCTTTTTGGTGGGCTTGCCGCACTTGGGGCATACGCCCGCCGTTTCCGTAAGGCTTACCGTGTTTTTGCACGCGGGATAGTTGGAACACGCCAAGAACTTGCCGAATTTGCCTTCTCTTTCCACCATGGGTGCGCCGCACTTTTCGCAAATTCTGTCCGTGGGAATCGCTACCTTTTCGTTTACGGGCTTTATGTTTTTACATTCGGGATAATTAGAACACGCGTAATAATTGCCGTACCTGCCGCTGTTTATTATCATGGGCGCACCGCACTTTTCGCACAAAACGTCCGTCACCTTCGATTTTTTAAGCTGCTCTTCGAACGGTCCGTAAAAATCCGCGATAAGCTTGTGCCAGTCTTTGCCGCCCTCGCCTATATCGTCTAAACTGTCTTCCATTTTCGCCGTAAAGCCCACGTTCATTATATCGGGAAAATACTTTACGAGAAAATCTATAAGCGCGTAGCTTACTTCGTTCGGCACGAGATATTTTTTCTCTTTCCTTACGTATTCGCGTTTTTTGTCGGTAAGTTTCGCCATTATGGTCGCATACGTGGAAGGTCTGCCTATCCCCTTGTCTTCCATATTCTTTATAAGCGTGGCTTCGGTAAATCTCGTGGGCGGTTTGGTGAATTTCTGCTCTTTGAAAATCTCTTTCAAATCAAGAATTTCGCCCGTTTCGAGCGGCGGCAAAAGCGCGTTCCCGCTCTCTTCGTCCTCTTCTTTTTTCGTATCGTCGTAAACGGCGGTATAGCCTTTGAATATCAGCGTCTTACCGCTCGTTTTAAGGGTATACGCCGCGGCGCTAACGTCTACGCCCACGCTGTCGTACAAAGCTTCCGCCATCTGCGAAGCGATAAAGCGTTCGTAAATAAGCTTATATAATCTGTACTGATTTTTATCGAGAATATCTTTAACGCTTTCAGGCGTTCTTTTAACGTCTATCGGACGGATAGCTTCGTGCGCGTCCTGCGCGTCTTTCTTCGCACGGTATATGTTTGGTTTTTCGGGAACGTATTTTTCACCGTAATTCTCCGCGATAAAATTAAGCGCGCTTTTCTGCGCTTCCGCGGAAATACGCACGGAGTCCGTTCTCATATAGGTAATAAG
>CAKQEE010000204.1 GCA_934230055.1 uncultured Clostridia bacterium | reverse complement strand
GCTTCGCACCGTAATTTTCCACGCCTATTTTAGGAACGAACACGAGAGAAAGAAGCACTACCGAAACTGCGGCAAGCGGCAGAGATATTTTTTTAAGTTTTTCGTAATCGAAAAAACAAGCGAAAAGCATTGCCGCGCCGCCGAGCGCAAGACCTATCGCCTGCTTTTTTACAAAGTAAAATGCGTCGCCGTAAGTTTTTTGCGCCGAATAGCTGCTTGCCGAATATATAAATACCAACCCGATTGCGGCAAGCAACGCCACCGCGATTAAAAAGGCGACGTCACCGCGTTTGCTTTTACTTTTCTCGCGCATAACGGGCGGGCGTGTAAGCGCGCTTCCTTCGCGAAATTTCATCTGCCTTTACCGCCGTTTTTCTCTTCGTTTTCGCCGTCCTCGTCCGAAGTCTCGCGAGATTTTTCGCACGGCAAAAGAAAACTACCGTTTCCGCAATCCGCTTCCCGAGCGACTTCCTTAAAAGTTTCGCCGCGCTCTTCGTAAGAAGAAAACTCGTCGAAGCTGGCGCAGGCGGGGCTTAAAAGAACGGCGTCTCCGCGGCAAGCCAAGGTCGCCGCGATTTTTACGGCGGTACGAAAGTTCGCGGTTACAGTAACCTCCTTCAGCCCGGAAGCCCTTGCCGCCTCGAACATCGAAAAGCGGGAAGCTCCCGTTATAACCGCGTGTTTTACGGGCGAATTTTTCATTGCGGAAAACAGCGATTCGTATTTTTCGCCCTTTTCGCTACCGCCTAGAATAACCACCGTCGGGGCGGTCATCGCGCGGATAGCGGTAAGCGCGCTTGCGGTGTTGGTAGACTTGGAATCGTCGTAAAACCTTACGCCGTTCTTTTCCGCAACAAGCTCTACCCTGTGCGACACGCCGCAAAAGCCTTTAAGCGCGGTCTCCGTTTCCCCTTTGCTTATTCCGCAAACGCAAGCCGCGGCTATCGCGAAAAGCGCGTCGTACTCGTTATGCTCGCCTTTTACGCGCAAATCGCTTATTTTAACTATTTTTTCGCCCTTAAAGCATAAATATCCCTCTTCCTCATACGCGCCGCTAACTCTTTCTCTCCGCGATACCCAAACGATTTCCGCCCTTAAACCCTCTGCAAATGAACGTACGATTTCGTCGTCGTAATTAAGAACGGCGTACTCGCTTTCTTTAAGATTTTTAAGTATGCGCCTTTTTAAGTACACGTAGTTTTCCATGGTATAGTGGCGGGTGAGGTGGTCGGGAGAAATATTCGTGACGCACGCCGCGTGCGGCTTGAATTCCGAAAAGCTTTCCAGCTGAAAACTTGATATTTCCGTTATACAAACGGTGTTTTCGTCTATTTCTTTTGCCCGCGAACAGACGGGTACGCCCACGTTGCCGAGCAGTTCGTTTTTTACGCCCGCCCCGTCGAAAATCTTTTTCAACATGGAAACGACGGTGGTTTTTCCGTTCGTTCCCGTAACCGCGATTATCGGCGGCAACAAGCTTGAAAAGCCGAATTCGGCTTCCCCCACGATACGCTTTCCCGCCGCCCTGAAAGCAACCGCTATTTCGTGATTTATGGGAACGCCGGGGCTTATCACAAGAACGTCCGATTTTTCTACGTATTCTTCCTCCGTTTCGCCCGTTACTCTTACCGCGCCGAGAGAAATAAGCTCGGCTATCGCCGCGGAAATTTTGGGGCTGTCAAGTTCTTCGTAAATATAACAGGTTCCGCCCCGTTCGAGTATTAAGCTTGCCGCCGCAAACCCGCTTTTAGATACGCCGAGTACGAAAAATTTTTGCGTTTTTATGTACATTTTTACCCCCCTGTTTACCCTTTCCGACCGTCGCGGCTTTTTTGTGGTTTTTTGCAGTTTTCCGCAAATGAAAAAAGCCGCCGCAAAAAACGGCGACCGATACTTTCGATTGCCTTTTTCACAAATAGAATATGACCGAGACCGCGCCGATTATGCAGGTTACGATAAAGTAGCAATAAGAAATACGGCTTTCCGAAAAGCCTTTTTTCTGAAAATGATGATGAAGGGGCGCCATAAGAAAAACCCGCCTTTTAGTACGCTTATAGTGAACAACCTGCATTATTACCGAAACGGAAGAAGCCACGAACGCCGCGCCGAGAACGGGAACGAACAGGGAGTTCCCCGAAAAAATGCTTATCGCGCCGATAAACCCGCCGAGAGAAAGAGAACCCGCGTCACCCATAAAAACCTTTGCGGGCGGCACGTTGAAAATAAGATAGCCCGCTATCGCGCCCGCAAGGCAAGCGGAAAGAAGCTTTAA
>CAKQEE010000203.1 GCA_934230055.1 uncultured Clostridia bacterium | reverse complement strand
TAAAAACCCGATTTCTAATTGTTAAAAACCTCAAAAAGCGTCGCTTTTCTATGAAAGAAAAAGCGACGCTTTTTAGTTTTTTATTATTTTTATCGTTTTTAAGCAATGCGATTTTTACAAAAACGCTTATAACAGCTTAAATGCGGTCTCGGGTTTTCTCTTTTTATTCTCATTTTTAAGTGTTTTGCCCTTTGTCGTTCTGTTTTCGATAGAAACGCTTTCCGTTTCCACCGTAAACGTAACCCCGAAGTTATCCGTAACGGCAAGATTATAAGGATTTTTCACCATATCGGCATACACAACCTTGGAGTCTTTGCCGAGTTCTACTATTTTTATACCCTTTCTGTATCTCGCCATCGGTTCTATTTCGCTTGCAATAACCCGCTTATAGAAGCCCGCGTCCGTCACGATGATGTATTCGCCCTCGTCGTCTATTTGAGAAGCGAAAACAATTTTGTCATCTTTGCCGAGGTTTATCCCTTTAACGCCGCCCGCAACTCTGCCCTGAACGGGTATATCGTCTTTAAGCGCGTTCAAAACAAGACCGCTTTCGGTAACGTAACCGAGCGTTGTTTCAGAAAGGTCTTGTTCTACCACGATAAGCTCGTCGCCCTCTTTAAGCTTTATCGCCTGATAATAGGGTTTTATCAGTCCGTATTCGCTCCATTCGGTCTTTTTGATAAGTCCGTCTTTCGTAAAGAACAACAAATGACCTTCGGGAAGCTTATCCGCATCTACCGCGAAGAACGCAACGGGATATTCGTTCTTTTTCACGTCCGAAGCCACTTCTCCGAACTTATAGCCTTTTTCACGGAATCTACACTCGGGCGCGCCGTCTATGCTGAATTTACAGCAATTACCGAAGTTTGTAAACGCTATTATCGTCTGATTGCTTTTCGCCTTAACGAAAAATTTTACGAACTCGTCCTTTTGCGAATTGTCTTTAACCGTCCTGTCCGAAGAATTGAAATTGCGCTCCGTCATCTTTTTGAACGCGTTCCCGTAAGTAAACGCCACCACAACGTCCTCTACGGGTTTCATCTTCTCCTCGAAGTCCTCCGCTTCGGTCTCTTCCCCGCCGATCACTATACCGCTTCTTCTTTCATCTTTGAAACGCTTTTTTATATCGCCGAGTTCTTTTTTTACCACTTCCATTTGAAGCGTTTTGCTACCGATTATCGCGGAAAGCTCTTCTATGCGCTTTTTAAGCTCTTTAAGCTCTATTTCGAGCTTTTCCACTTCGAGCTTCGTAAGTCTTGCAAGGCGCAAATCGAGAATGGCGTTCGCCTGAACTTCCGTAAGCGAAAATCTTTGACGAAGTTTTGCGCGTGCGTCTGCGGTATTGTCCGCATTCTTTATGATTTTTACTACTTCGTCGATATTTTTTACGGCTATAATAAGCCCTTCCAAAATATGCGCGCGTTCTTTTGCGCGTTCCAAATCAAACTTACTGCGGCGAAGAACTACCTCTCTTTGATAATTTACGTAATAGCCGATTATATCGAGAAGTCCCATCTGACAGGGTTTTCCGTTCGCTATGGCTACCATGTTTATACCGAAAGAAGTTTCGAGCGAGGTGGATTTATAAAGATACTTCAAAATCTTTTTAGCATCCGCTTCCTTTTTAAGCTTTATAACGGCGCGCATACCGTTTCTGTCGGACTCGTCCACAACGTCCGCAATATCGCCTAAAATATCCTTTTTCTCTTCTTTAAGTTCCGCTATCTTTTTTAACAGTTCCGCCTTATTTACCTGATACGGCAGTTCGGAAATTACGAGATTTTGTTTATCCCCCGTATCTTTTTCTATGGTAACGCGCGCTTTTATGCGGATTTTCCCCCTGCCCGTTTTATAAGCTTCCGCAAGGTCTCCGTCCGCGATAATATGCCCGCCCGTAGGAAAGTCGGGCGCGGGAATATATTTCATCATCTCCTTAAGCGAGATTTTAGGATTATCTATATAGGCTATCGTGCCGTTTATCACTTCGCCGAGATTGTGCGGCGGAATATTCGTCGCAAGCCCTACCGCTATTCCCGAAGCGCCGTTTACGAGAAGATTCGGAAATCTTCCGGGGAGGGTGTCGGGTTCTTCCATAGAGTCGTCGAAGTTAAGACTGAAATTTACCGTATTCTTTTCGATATCGCGAAGAAGTTCGAGCGCGAGACTTTCGAGCCGAGCTTCCGTATACCTGTATGCCGCGGGAGAATCGCCGTCTACCGTACCGAAGTTTCCGTGTCCGTTGATAAGCGGCATACGCATATTGAAATCCTGCGCAAG
>CAKQEE010000202.1 GCA_934230055.1 uncultured Clostridia bacterium | reverse complement strand
GTTTATAAAATCAACCTCTTTTTCGTTCATCGTATTAAGGTCAAGCCCCGCGTTTTTAACGGCGGTTACCACGAACAAATACGCGGCAAGAGTTTCTTCCAAAGTAGTCGCCTGTTTAAGGTCTGTATTATATCTCACCTCTTCGCCGTTTACGCAAAGCTTTTCCGGCGAGTGCGCGAGAATGTTGTTTAAATATACGAGCTGATCGGGATACAACGGATATTTATCGAGAAAAGCCTTATCTATCGCGTTGTTTTTAACAAAGTTTTTCACGACAGGCGTTTCGGAAACATAACCTCCGCTTACCTCGTTAAGGCAAACCTCGCGGAAGTTATCGACAAGATTAAACCGAGCCATAATCGCTTCGTTTACGGCGGTGTTTACAGCCATAACGCGCGGCAAATAGTCCGAATTGACTACCAAACCGTGATTCTTCATAAAAATCACCTCGGGATAAGCGCCATTTTCTTTAACGTATGCTTCGATGGCGTTTTTCATTGCAAGAGTAAGCTCGAAACCCGGGTTGATATACGGCAAGAAAATGTAACCGAAATCTTTTCCCGCAAAAATTTCTTTTGCTATCTCTTCGCCCTGCTTGCTGCAAGTAAGGATATTCGCGTATACGGAATGGGTGTGAATAACGTATTTTTTAAGAATCGCGTGGAAACCTACCTCTACGCTCGGGCGAAGAGTCGCAAGTCCCTCGATCGGAACGACGGAGTTTTTGGAAACCTCCGCGCTTTCCTTTTCATAATCCTTTTTAACTCTTAAATCCACGGAAGAATAATAGTCCGCAATCGCGCTTTTTTTCACCGCGACGAAAGCGGTTTTTTCGTCTATGTCTTTAAGCCTGTAACCCGAAGCCTTTATAAGCATAAGGTCTTTCGACGCGTTTTTAACGGAAGTGTTTCCGCCTCCGCCCTGCGTGTAGTCCACGCGGTTGCCCGCATACTGCGAAATTTCTATAAGTTCCTTTATCGTGTCGTTCATTATTTTCTCCTCGTTATTCATATTTTCGCCGCCCCGAAGATGCGGGGCGGCTTACCTTTATACAAGTTTTATTAAGCTTTTATTAAAGTCGCTCGTTTTTCTTTTACAAGCGAAAGCTTTTATTTTCTCTTGGAAAGAACGTCTTTTTCGTAAGCTTTAACTTCCTCGAACCAGTCTGCGCCGCGTACGCCCTGACGGTTTAAGTATTCTTCCCAAATCGCGCCGTACGGAAGGGTTTTAAGCTCTTCCTGCGTTACGAAAAGCTCCGTATACTCATGCTCGTCTTGAAGTTTTTTGAGCATATCGTTGGGTTGCAAAAGCGCGTACATAAGTGCTTTTTGCATATTTCTCGCACCGATAGTCCACGCCGCGATACGGTTTATGCTCGCGTCGAAATAATCGAGCGCGATATGAACGCGATTTACGCCGCAACGAACTATTTCTTTCGCGATTTCTTTCGTTTCGTCGTCGAGCGCGATAACGTGGTCGGAATCCCAACGAACGCCGCGCGTTACGTGAAGAGCTATTTCGGGGAAGAAAGTGAGCAATGCGGAAATTTTATCTGAAACGTATTCCGTGGGGTGATAATGTCCGTTATCCATAAGCGGCAGGCATCCTTTTTTAGCAGCGTAAGAAAGGGTGAATTCCGCGCTTCCTACGGTGTAGCTTTCTACGCCGATGCCGAAAACCTTACTTTCTACGCAGGGCTTAACGAGGTTTCTGTCATAGTCCGCAAGAATTTGGTCTATGGAATCTTCGTATCTCTTGCGCGGTCCTATTCTGGCCGCGGGAACGTCTTTAAGTCCGTCGCCGGTCCAGATATTCATAACGCAGGGTATTCCCGTTTCCCTTGCGAAATACTCGGAAATCCTTACGCACGCTTTGCCGTGGGCTATCCAGAATTTTCTTATATTCTCGTCGGGAGAAGAAAGAGTTAAGCCCGAAGCCGCCATGGGGTGAGAAAAGAACGTGGGATTGAAATCAAGTCCCATACCGTGCTTTTTGGCAAATTCCACCCACTTTTTAAAGTGCTTGGGTTCGAGCTTGTCTCTGTCCGCGAACTCTCCCTTTTCGAAAATAGCGTAGCACGCGTGAACGTTTATTTTCTTCGCGCCCGGAACAAGGGTTATAACCTTTTCGAGGTCTGCCATAAGTTCTTCGGGGTTTCTCGCTCTTCCGGGGTAGTTGCCCGTGGTTTGTATGCCGCCCGTCAAAGGACCGTCGTGGTCGAAACCGATAACGTCGTCGCCCTGCCAGCAATGGAGAGCTACGGGTATCGTAGCAAGCGTTTCAA
>CAKQEE010000201.1 GCA_934230055.1 uncultured Clostridia bacterium | reverse complement strand
CAACGATAACCGTGCGGAATCGAGGGCGTCAGAATATAAAACTTGCCGCAAACACGGCTATTGCCGATAAAACCGCCACGAGCAGCATAGAGCTTTTTATAAACGACACCGTAACGGCTACAACCGTGCCGACGAGCGCGGTGTAAATATTCCCCGTGCAGTAAAAAACGGCGGGAAAGGTCATAGCCGCAAGAACGGCGTACGGAACGTAATACAAAACGTTCAGTATAAACCGAGATTTGATTTTTTTGCGGAAAAAGGCAAAGGGAATCGCCCTTATCGCATAGGTTACGGCAGCCATCGTTAAAACGAGCAATACCATTTTAAGTTCTTTCGGCATTTATCGTTCCTCCGTGCGGCCATTTGCCTGTTTGCTTTGCGTTTCTTCTTTCGTCCCTTCTTCTTTCGCAGGGTTTTCCGCTACTTCGTTTTGTGTCTGTTCGACTTTCGCTCGTTTGCTTTCCGCGCTTTCGGCATAATCGGTTCCTTTTTCGTTATAAACGGGGAATATCGCCGCCGCCGTAAAAGAAGCTATTATCGCGCTTATTATCAATGCGAAGCCTTCCGAAAGCTTTTTTAAGTACGGCGTATACTTAAATACGCAAGAGCAGAGAACGGCAACGGCAACGGTAAACAGCACGCCGCGGCTTTTTTTTGCGGGCGGAATGATGATTGCCAAAAACATCGCGTATAAAGCGATGCCGAGCGAAAGGGTTGCTCGGGCGGGCAGAACGTCCCCCGCGAGCGCGCCTGTAAGCGTTCCCAAAGCCCAGCCGATATAAGGGAGAACGGAAAGCCCGAAGAAGTATTTTACAGATATTTTACGAGGTTTTGCCGCCGCTACCGCAAAAATTTCGTCGGTAATAAAGCTCGCGGTAAGCAGTCTTTTAGAGAATGTGAAAGAATCGTCCAGCCGTTGCGTAAGGGTAAGGCTCATAAGAAAATATCTTGAATTTATTACGAGCTGAATTAAAATAAGTTCCAGAAAAGAGCCTGCCGCGGCAACGATGCTAACCCCCGCAAGCTGTCCCGCGGAGGTTAGATTCGTCATAGAAATCAAAAGGCTTATCAGCACGGGAACGCCCGCAAGGCTTGCCTGCACCCCGAACGCGAACGATACGGAAAGATACCCGAACCCGAGCGGCAACCCGTCTTTAAGTCCTTTTTTAAAATCGTTTGTCAATTTATCCATAAGCTTCACTTTACGGCTTTTGTTCTTTTAAGGGCTTTAATCTTCGCAAAGGGCGGCAACGGAGTATTTTATTATTCCCGAAAGGTCGGAAAACCTGATTTTTACGAATTTGCCTATTTTTCCCGCGGAAAAAACTATTTCCGTAAGGTTATTTGCGGAAGCGTCGAACGTAGTGGTAAAAAACTTTTTCATTCCTACGGGCGAACATCCGCCGTGAATATACCCCGTAAGCGGCAAAAGCTCTTTGGATTTAATCATTTCTATATTTTTTTCGCCGACGGCGGCGGCAGCTTTTTTAAGATTGAGTTCTTTTGCGACGGGAATATCGAAAACGTAGTGCGCGCCGCTCTTTCCTACGGTTACGAGCGTTTTGAACACAATGTTTTCGTCAAGCGATAAAGCTTTTGCCGCGTCCGTGCCGGAAATCGCGCCGCTTGCCGAATAATCGAGCGCGGTATATTCGATTCTGTGCGCTTCCAAAAGGCGCATTACGTTGGTTTTTTCTTCTTTCATAGCGTTCTCCGATAAAGAATAAATCTTGATAAGTCGCAACAAGTATACACCACCGCGAAAATTTTATCAAGCAAAAAAAGGCTCGTCGGCAAAAACCTCATATATAAAGAGAAAAAGCTTTCCCGCGCGGTTTTTTCCCGCCATTTATTTTAAGAAAAACTATTGACAAAATCGAAAATTTAACCTATCATTATTATGTAACGAATCGTACGAAGAAATCGCGCGTTCTTACGCGAAACGGCAAGCCAAGGAGACTGATAAGATGAATGTAAGATCAATAAAAGTGAGGGTAAAGCCCGCGTTCGGCGCGGCAATCGCTTCGGGCGCGAAGGATTTTCTTGCGGTGGCGGCGGAAAACACCAAAAAGGTGCTTATAGTTTCGGACGATACCGTATGCAAGCTTTACGGACAGGCGGTTAAAAAATCGCTTGGCAAAGAGGATCTTACGGTTTATACTTTCGTGTGTTCCGCAACCGAAAACGGCAAAACGAAATACATACTCGATAAACTTCTTATTTTAATGACGGAACTTGACCTCGATAAAGATGACCTCGTCGTCGCGCTCGGCGGCGGTACGGCGTTTTCCCTTGCGGGGTTTGCCTGCTCGGTATTCAAG
>CAKQEE010000200.1 GCA_934230055.1 uncultured Clostridia bacterium | reverse complement strand
GCCTGTACTCCCCGTGAACGGGTATAAAGAATTTGGGATTGACGAGCGAATGTAAAATACGCAATTCGCTTCTGCAAGCGTGTCCCGAAACGTGTATCGGTTCCAAAGATTCGTATATAACCTCCGCGCCGAGACGATAAAGGTTGTTTATAACCCCGTAAATCATCTTTTCGTTGCCCGGTATAACGGACGCGCTTATAACGACCGTATCGTTAGACCCGATAGTAACTTTATTGAATTCACCGCTAGCCATACGCGTAAGCGCGCTCATCGGCTCGCCCTGCGTTCCCGTGGAAACGATGAGCATTTCTTCGTCGCGATAATTCTTGCACTCTTCTACGTCTACGATAAGATCTTCGGGAATTTTCAACTCGCCTATTTTAGAAGCGGCTTCCGCAATATTTATCATGCTGCGCCCCGAAAAAGCCACCTTTCTTTTATATTTCACCGCCAAATCGAGAATTTGCTGTAATCTATGCACGTTGGAAGCGAAAGTCGCTATAATAAGCCTTCTGTTCTCGTTATCGCCGAAAACGTGATCAAGCGTATCTTTAACGACCGATTCGCTCATAGTGGAGCCTTCTATCTCCACGTTCGTGGAATCCGCCATCATCAACAAAACGCCCTTTTTGCCGATTTCCGCAATTCTGTTAAGATCCATTTTTTCGCCGTTTACGGGCGTAAAGTCTATTTTAAAATCTCCCGAATGGAACACAACGCCGACCGGAGTGGTTATTGCTAGCCCTACCGCGCCTGCTATCGAGTGGTTTACGTTGATAAATTCAACCGAGAAACAGCCGAGTTTTACGACGGAACCCGCTTTAATGCAATTCAGCTCCGCGTCGTTTATTCTTCTTTCTTTAAGCTTATTTTCTATAAGCGTAAGCGTAAGTTTCGTTCCGTAAACGGGAACTTTAAGGTCTTGCAAAATATAAGGAAGCGCGCCGATATGGTCTTCGTGTCCGTGGGTGATTACGATACCCTTTATGCGGCTTTCGTTCTGCATAAGGTAAGTTACGTCCGGTATAACAAGGTCTACGCCAGGCATACTTTCGCCCGGGAAGGTAAGACCGGCGTCTATAACTATAATATCTTTGCCGTATTCGAGGACGGTCATATTCTTTCCGATTTCACCTACGCCGCCTAAAAACCTTACTTTCAGGCATTTATCGGTTTTTTTATTCTTTTGCGGTAAAGTAATATTTTTCTCGCTTTTTTCGGAAACGATTTTTTCGTTTTTTGCCTTTTTGTCTTCTTTTACCCTGCCCGAATTATTGTTTTTAGTCTTTTTTGCGGATTTAACGCCTTCTTTGCGCGTATCTTTTTTAACGTTTACGTATTTTTCGGCAGACACGGGTTTTACTTTTTTAGACTTCGATAAAACAAAATCGCTATCGCCCGCGGAACCGAGATATTCCGAAAAATGCGCGGAACCCGTTTTGCCTTTACCCGCCGCATTTTTTACATTCCCGAGGTTGTTGTTCTTACTCAATTTATATCTCCTTAATACTTTTATATTTAATACTTAAAACTATTCATCGTAATTATACAATATTTTCCAAAAAAAGTAAAACGTATTTATGCCGCCTGCAAAATTTATACCTCGCTTACACGCTATTTTACTTGAAAAAAAAGTCATTTAATAGTATAATGTTTTTAAAAAGTCGCTTAAAGCGAGTTTTTTTGCATATTAAAACGAATAATTAACTTTCTTATGCAAAAAACACCGTGACAAAAAAGGAGAAAAAACAATGCGCGTATACAACTTTTCCGCAGGACCCTCTATGCTTCCGCTCCCCGTTCTCGAACAGGTGCAAAAAGAGCTTTTGGATTACGAAAACAGCGGCATGAGCGTTACCGAAATGAGCCACAGAGGTAAAGTTTTTACCGAAATAAACGCGGAGGCAAACAAGCTACTTCGCGAACTGATGAATATACCGGAAGGTTATTCCGTTCTGTTCGTTCAGGGAGGGGCTTCTCAACAATTCGCTGCGGTGCCGCTGAACCTTCTTAAAAACGGTAAGGCCGATTATATCATTACGGGCAATTTTGCGAAAAAAGCTTACGAGGAAGTTCTTAAATACGGAGATATGTTTATCGCCGCTTCTTCCGAAGAAGCGGGATTTACTTATATACCCGATATGAAAACGATAAAATTTCGTGAAGGAACGGATTACGTTCACACTACTTTTAACAATACGATTTTCGGAACTAGGTATACAGAACTTCCGGAAACGAAAGCCACGCTCGTAACAGATATGAGTTCGGCGATTCTTTCGGAAACGATAGACGTAAAAAAATTCGGGCTTATTTATGCGGGCGCGCAAAAAAATAT
>CAKQEE010000199.1 GCA_934230055.1 uncultured Clostridia bacterium | reverse complement strand
ATTTAAAAATTATGAGTAAAAGTCGAAAAGAACTGAAAAAATTGATATCGGAAATGAGTTTGGAAGAAAAGGCGTTGCAATTAACGCAGTTTCCCTCATATGAGCTGGACGACAATCTGGAAAAGATCGTGACGGGCTTCAGCCATTTAGGCAGTGTAGAACGCGAGTCGTTGTGGCGTATCGGTACGATTTTAAACGCTCCGAACGCCGAAGCGGTTCAATCTATCCGTAAAAAGCGTAAGGAAAAGGGTATAGACGATCCCCTTCCGACAATGTTTGACGTGATTCACGGTTACAGAACGATTTATCCCGTGCCTGTCGCTTTGGCGTGCAGTTTCGATACCTCGCTTATCGAGGATTGTGCGGAACTTGCCGCAACCGAAGCGAAATACGACGGTATAGACGTTACCTTTTCGCCTATGGTAGATTTAGTTCGTGACGCGCGTTGGGGCAGAGTTATGGAAAGCGGCGGCGAAGATTCGTATTGGGGCGGAGAAGTCGGCAAGGCGACGATCCGTGGTTATCACAAGGGCGGAATTGCCTGTTGCGTGAAGCACTTTGCAGGTTACGGAGCCGCCGAGGCGGGGAAAGAATATAATACGACCGATATTTCCGACCGGAATCTGCGCGAATACTATTTGCGCCCGTACAGGGAATGTCTTAAAGAAAACCCCGAAATGTTCATGAGTTCGTTTAACCTCTTAAACGGCAAGCCGATTTTGGGACATAAGGACATTATGGTCGATATGCTTCGTAAAGAATGGGGCTTCGACGGCGTTGTTATTTCCGATTATAGCTCGATTGAGGAGCTTTACGAACACGGTTATTGCGCTAGCGGCGAGGATTGCGCGCACGTTTCCATAGAAAGCGGGCTTGATATCGAAATGGGTTCGTCCGTTTATGCGGGGCTTTTGCCGAAACTCGTTCGTGGTGGCGTTATATCTGAAGGAAAACTCGACGAGTCGGTTTTGCGTGTTTTGGAACTAAAAAATAAGCTTGGTATGTATGAAAATCCCGACAGGTACACCGACATTCAAAAACGAGACGAAGTTACGCTTTCGGAAAGTGCGAGAGCTTTGGCGGGAAAAGCCGCGGAAGAGAGTTGCGTTTTGTTGAAAAACGACGGAATACTTCCTTTAAGGGAAACCGCGAAAGTTGCGTTTGTAGGTCCGTTTGTCGAGGAACGCGGAATTATAGGCAACTGGTCGAAAAAAGCGTGTATGGAAGATACCGTAAGCGTTAAAGAAGGCGTTGAAAAGCTTTTAAAACACGCCGTACCGAGTGTGCGCGGTTGCTCGTGGAAGTTGTTCGATACTGACGAAAGCGGGTTTGAAGAGGCGGAAAGAGCGTGCAAAGGCGCGGATTATATCGTGGCGTGCGTCGGCGAGCATATGCTGAATTCCGGCGAAGCTCATTCGCGCGCGGATATCCGTATTCCCGAAATTCAACGCAAACTTATCGCCCGCCTTCATAAAACGAACAAGCCGCTTGCGCTCGTCGTGTTCGGCGGCAGACCGCTTGCGCTCAGCGACGTCGAGAAGCTTGCCGACGCGATTTTGTACGTTTGGCAACCGGGCACCGAAGGCGGCAACGCGATTGCAAATCTCATATACGGTAAAGCCAACCCTTGCGGGAAAACGGTTATGTGTTTTCCGCGCTCTGTGGGGCAGTGTCCGATTTATTACAATCATTTTTCGACGGCAAGACCTAAACGGAAAGACATTCCGTCTTTTTATAGCGACGAAAGATTCCGCTCAGGTTATGATGACGAATATAATTCTCCGCTTTATCCTTTCGGTTACGGACTTTCGTACACGAAATTCGAGTATTCGGACTTTCAGTTGTCGGCAAAAAAACTTAATCGCGGCGGGAAAATCACGGCGAACGTGAAGTTGAAAAACGTTGGAAAATTCGGCGGATACGAAACCGTTCAATGGTATCTGCGTGATTCATTCGCCTCCGTCGTTCGCCCCGTTAAGGAACTGAAAGGCTACGAAAGAGTTTTCTTAAAAGCGGGCGATGAAAAGCTTATAACATTCGAAATTACAGAAGAAACCCTGAAATTTTATATCGACGGTGTCAGGTTTGAGGCTGAAACCGGCGCATTCGAGCTGTTTGTCGGCGGAAATTCCGAGGATTGTTTAAAAGTCGATTTTGAACTTATCGATTAAAACGAAACGTTCGGGTAAGCCCGCACGTTTCGGCGTGGCGAAAGAATATCTGAAATAAGAGAAAAAATTGAAAGAATTAAAACTGAGGTATAAAACTCCCGCCGAAAGAACAAACGAGGGGTGGGAAAAATATTCTTTGCCGATAGGTAACGGCTATAGCGGCG
>CAKQEE010000198.1 GCA_934230055.1 uncultured Clostridia bacterium | reverse complement strand
ACGTGGAGGTGGTGTTCGATGTACTCTCTTAATTTAGCGACTTCGGCATCGCTTAAATCTTTAACTCTCGTGTCGGGATTAACGCCCGTTTCTTTAATGATTTTTTTAGAAGTCGTAAGACCGATACCGTATATATAGGTAAGACCGATTTCGACTCTCTTGTTATTCGGCAAATCAACGCCGGCTATACGTGCCACTTGTCAAATACCTCCGTATTTCCTTGTATTTAATGTTGTATATAAACGCCCGAAACGCTTTGGTTAGTGGAATGACAAACCTCCGAATTCCGAACCGTGATTTTCGTTCCGACGAAAGGTCGGATAAACGGGCTATTAGCCCTGACGCTGTTTATGGCTCTTGTTTTTGGAACAAATAACCATAACTTTTCCGTTTCTTTTAATAACTTTGCATTTGTCGCACATGGGTTTGACTGAAGGTCTAACTTTCATTTTTCTTCTCCTTATGGATAATAAGTTTATGCTTTAAGATTTACTGCGCCACGTTATTCTGCCTTTGGTAAGATCGTAAGGACTCATTTCGAGTTTTACGCTGTCGCCGAGTATTATTTTTATATAATGCTGACGAAGCTTGCCCGAAATATGCGCCGTTATGATGTGACCGTTAGACAGCTTCACTTTGAACATCGCGTTCGGAAGCGCTTCTACGATAACGCCTTCGGTTTCTATTACGTCGTCTTTTGACACAAACCATTACCTCCCGTTTTAATTTTGTCGCGGATAGCTTTTCTTAAAGCCTCGTTTCCGACCGGTTCGCCGCGGTTTATTCTTTCAGAAAAACCTTCGAGAGCCTTTACCTTAACCGTGGAAAGGTGTTTTAAGTTCTTCCGCTTTGGATTGTTTATCCTTCTCGTTTTTCCGTCTGCGACTATCGCGTAGCCGTTTTCGACCTTTATCACGAGAAAATAACCGTTTTCATCTCGCCCCGAAAGGCTTTTTACAATATCTCCGGCGTTCAAAGCTTCACCTCTATAAAGTGAGTATTTCCGCGCCGTTTTCCGTGATTGCCACGGTGTTTTCGTAATGTGCCGAAGGTCTTCTGTCCCGCGTTTTCACGCCCCAACCGTCCGGCATAAAATCTACCTGATACACGCCCGCGTTTATCATAGGTTCTATCGCTATCACCATGCCCGCTTTAAGGCGGATTCCCGTCCCCTTCTTTCCATAATTCGGAACGGAGGGATCCTCGTGCATTTCTCTGCCGATGCCGTGACCGACGAGAGCGCGCACTACGGAAAAACCGTTTGCTTCCGCATGACTTTGAACGTTATACCCTATATCGCCGAGCGGCGTTCCGTCTTTAAGACAATCGAACGCTTTAAAGAAACATTCTTCGGTAACTTTTACGAGCTTTCTTTTTTCTTCCGAAACCTCGCCGATCATAAAGGTCCTCGCCGCGTCGCCTTGCCAACCGTTTAGTATTGTACCCACGTCCACGCTTACGATGTCGCCCTCTTTAACGATTATATCGTCCGAAGGAATACCGTGAACAACGTTTTCGTTTATGGATATACAGGTTGAAGCGGGATAGCCCGCATAGCCCAAAAAGGACGGATACGCGCCGTTTTCCCTGATAAAATCTTGTGCGATTTTATCGAGTTCCTTTGTAGTCATTCCCGCTCTTATCGAGTTACCTAAAAGATTTAATACGTCTCTCGTAAGCTTTCCGCTTTCGCGCATCAACGCGATTTCGGCGGGAGTTTTGATGGTTATCATAAAAGAACCTTCGTTATCTCTTCAAACACTTCGTTAATCGGTTTGTCGCCGTCTACGGCGAGAAGTCTGTTTTTTGAGGAATAATAAGCTATAAGCGGTTCGGTCTGAGCCGCGTAAACCGCAAACCTTTCTTTAACAGATTCGGGGTTGTCGTCCTTGCGAACGTAAAGCTTTCCGCCGCATTCGGGGCAAACTTCCGTTTCGCCGATAAAATCTACGTGGAACGAACCCTTGCAACTTTGACAGCTTCTTCTTCCCGTAAGCCTTCTTTCGAGCTTAGACAGCGGTATGTCTATGTCGATTACAGCGGTAGGAGCATTGAATCCTTCCAAAGCTTCCGCCTGAAACAAGTTCCTCGGAAAACCGTCTAAAAGATAACCGTCTTTACAGTCGGGTTGAGAAAGTCTTTCTTTAACTATTGCAATCGTCAGTTCGTCCGGAGCAAGGTCTCCGCCGTCTATTATAGACTTGATTTTAAGTCCTATCGGGGTGCCTTTGCTTATGTTCTCGCGGAAGATGTCTCCCGTCGAGACGTGGGGCAAACCGTAACGCTCGGAAATAAGCGAAGCTTGCGTGCCTTTGCCGCTACCGGGCGCGCCGAGC
>CAKQEE010000197.1 GCA_934230055.1 uncultured Clostridia bacterium | reverse complement strand
TAACACCGTAATAATTGATTTGCTGTTCATCGAGTTTTTGTAAAACGGTAAGAGAATCGCCTTCGTCGGCTTTGCCTTCCACAATAGAAGTAAGATCTTCGAGAGTCCCGTCGAGGAAGTTATAGTACGGCTCGTTTTCAAGGAAGAAAATGTCGCAAACGGACTCCTTCATTTGCGCGGTGGTAAACGAACGCATATCGCCTACCGGCTCATTGATGATAACACCGGTCTTGCCCGGTTCGAACGAATAGTCGGCATACGCTTCTTCAAACGCCTTGCAAAGATTTACCAACCACTGGTCGCCATACCCCGCTTTATAAGTAAAAATCGTGAGTTTTGTTTTAGTCGGATCATCTTTTTTAGACGAGTTGTCACCTTTCGCACCGCAAGAAGCCGCAACCGTCATGGTTAGTAACGCCATTACAACGCATAGTAATTTTTTAAAAAGTGTTTTTTTCATAGTTTCCTCCAAAGCAATAATATCTGATGAAATATAGTAATATCGTATAGTTTGCGATACAAGTTTGTAAGCTTATTGTAAGCTATAAGTACCATTTTTTCAATATTTTTTTTACTTGCATTATTTTCTTTTTTACTTATTTATCCGCATTGCTGCTTTTACGGATTTTTATTTTTTTTACCTTCGGTGTACTCGTGATACACGTCGCCCAAGCCGTCATCGGTTATTTCGAGCACCGTTCCGCCGCATAGTTCGACAGAATAATAGCAGCCTATGCCCGTTTTTAAAGCATAAATCAATTTCGAATTTTTATAATCGATAATGTAGTTATTGACGTGGTCATGCCCCGCAAAAACATAATTTTTCATACCGTTGTTTTCTACGATTTTGAAAAAATCGTCAAGAGGGTGCGCTGAAACCGATTCGTATTTTACGCCTACGGAATTTTTGTAACCGTCGTTCCATATTATTTGGTCGTAACTATCTTTCGGGCTTATTTTCTTATCGGAATATTCGGGTTTAATAGCCGCATCGAACGCATCTTTGTACGCCATAAACGGTATGTGCATAAAAATTACGGAATTAAAGCAACCATCGCTTTTTAATTTACTTATTGTCGATTTATACCATTCCGCTTGCGCATCGTTAAGCTTCGCCCAACATTCTTTACCGTTTACGATATCGCGGTCGTGTGTGTCCATAAAAATCAATCCGCTGACGACTTTGTTTTCGTTTTTTACTTCAATCAAGAAGTTACCGTTACCTAATTTTTTATCGCCTTTTTCGAATTTTAATTTTTTATAACGAGAAAGAAAAACGTCGGAAACGTTTTCGATAAATTCGCCCCCGCCCTGATTGTCATGATTGCCCCAAACGAGCGACCAGTCCTTCTTGAACCCCTCTATATAATCGCCTATCGCTGTATACACATCAAGCGAAAATCCGTTCGACAAATCTCCGAGCAAAACTATGAAATCGGGAGCCACTCTGTTTATAAGTTCCGCTATCGTGCTAAACGCAATAGAATATTCTTCGTTTTTTGTTTTTACATCGTCGAGAACCAACTGCACGTCGGGCAACACAAGCACTTTGTACTTACGTCCGTTTATTTTGTTTACAGTAATCATTATAATTTACTCCTGACACAATATCATTGATCAAAAAAGTGCGTATGTTTTCTCTTACTCACACACTTTATTTTCATTCTTTCGTTCTTTCGGTTACGCTATATTACATACGATAGTCGATTCGTTTTTGATTTCAACCAATCGTATAAACGGCAAACTAAAATACCCGTTACAAAAACTTAACCGGCAGCGGATTTTGCGCATGCGCCGTTTCGATTACGTTGATAACCATCGCCGCTTGTTTTAACGACATTTTTAATTTCGCATTCTCGGTTATAACGTAGTAAGCGTTTTCGTAAACGGCCGCGGAGCCTTCGTCAAAAGCAGATCCGCCATAATCTCCGCTCTCTTCGTGGAGGTTAAGTTTTTCTTTGCAATAAAGAGGATTGCCGTTTTCGTCTTCGAGGAAATGTTCGACAACGGGATGTTGCTCGTTTTCGCTATCTTTATAATATTTCATCGCGTAACTTCCGGGCGTATTTTTAAACGTTCCGCGCGAGCCTTGAATTTTGAGCATATAATTGCAGAACGCATCCGTCGAATTTATTTCGATATCGACAAGCGGTTTCTTCGGCGCGGCAAGTAAAATTTTAACGTAATCTTCGGCATCGCCGCTGGTATGTGCGGTATCGAGCTTTGAATAAACGACCTTTGTGTTTTCGTCGAAATCCAGAAAACCAAGCCCCATAGCGATAGGATGCGGCCCCGTGTTATACGCGCTGCCGCCCATTTTCTTTTGCAGCGTCTGCCAGTCCCA
>CAKQEE010000196.1 GCA_934230055.1 uncultured Clostridia bacterium | reverse complement strand
GCTTGTCCGCGTCTAGTCCCTTTTCCTCGAATACGCGCTTTAAAACCTTGTCTTTATCCGTCTCGTCGTATATGGTAAAATTTCTGTCGTAGCCTATTTTATCTATATCGCGGCGAAGAATTTTTACGCACATACTGTGAATGGTGGAAACCCACATTTCGTTTACGTCTCCTACCATTGCGGCAAGACGTTCTTTCATTTCCCCCGCCGCTTTGTTTGTAAAAGTTATCGCCATAATCCTTGAAGCGGGTATTCCCTTTTCTAAAACGAGATAGGCGATTCTCGTGGTTAAAACGCGGGTTTTACCGCTCCCCGCGCCCGCTATAACAAGCACCGCGCCTTCCGTATCCAGCACGGGCTTTATCTGTTCTTCGTTAAGTTTTGCGAGCAATTCTTTTATATTTTCCATAACGGATATATTCTATCATAACCCGCGCTTAATTACAAGTAAAGAGCGGAACTTCTCCGCGAAGATTTCGCTTTTGAAGGCTTGCCGCTCTTTAAACGTTTTTATATTCCGCTTTCTTCTCCGCGCGCCGTTGCGGCAAAAAACGAACGCCGCCTACGCGCCGAGCCGAGGGCAATCACCGTCGCCCCGCGCCGAGCCGCCCCGCAATATAATTTTCCCGCGCCGTATTCTCTCCCCCCTTTTTAAAATCGCGCTTCGGGAGTGAAAAAAATTTTGTCGCCGAAATACTCTTTCAAGTAAAATTCGTCCTCGCTTTCTATTTTCCCCGAAAGTTCCACCTCGCCGCCGCCCGAAAGCAAAACCTCGCGAGTAAGCTCCGCGCCCTCTCCGCCTAAAAGGTCTCTTCTTTTAAGCACTCTGTAATGCGCGTCGTATACCTTTCCGCCCGAAACATATACTCGTTTTTTTCTGTCCTCTATCATATAGGATATGAATTCTTTAAGCTGCGTGCCGATAAAAACCTTCGGCATATAATCCACAACGTCTTTCCACTTTCTTTTTAGCGGCGCAAGCCGAAAGTTATAAGTTCCGTCGAGAGCTATTTCGGAAGCTTCCGAATATCTGCGAAAGGCGTACCTCTTGTCTTCCGAAAGGTCTGCCGCGATAAGCCCAGCGAAAAGTATTTCCGTTTCCACGGCGGAAAGCCCCGAAATATGCAGTTCGTCCTTTAAAAAATCGTATTTGTATTTTACGGCGACGATCTCCGCCGCCTTGTCGCAAATTTCCGCAAGCACGATTTCTTTAAATTGCTTGGGACAGGTTACCGTAAGTTTTGCGCGCCCTTCAAAAACGCCGTATTCGGTACTGCACCCCGCGTGCGAAAAAAGCTCCGAAAGAGTGGATAAAATATATAATACGTTGCTTTCCGCCGCCGCGGATTCCGTTATCGCTATCGTTTCCATACCCTTATAGTTTACGCTTCCCTTTTAATTTTATTTACCGAAAATACTTCTATCCCGCCGCTTTTTTCGCCCTTTTTGTCGTTTTTCTCTTTTTTGCCGAACAATAACCCGTATATAGCCTTATATCCCTCGGAAGCGATTATTATAGTAAACGCCGTTAAAATGCACTTTATCCATAATTCTATCCCCATGGGCGTAACGCCGAAAGGCTTATAGCAAACGCTCACTATAAAAACGTGTATCAGAAACACGCCGACGAAGGTTGCCGCCATAACCTTGTTTTTGCCTATGTTTTTAAGTATACCCTCCCTGCCGAGTTCCCTGCAATTAAAGGCGTTAAAAAGCTGGAACAGCACGAACAGCGTGAATACCGCCGCGCTTTTCGCTTCGCCCGCGTTAAGAAAGTCCGTAACGTATTCCGCTATCATTATTCCGCCGATAAAAACGCCCGTAACCGCTATTCTCAAAAAGGTTTTAAAGTTCACTATGCCGTCCGTGCGGCGTATCGGCTTGTTTTTCATAAGCGCGTCTCCCGCCGATTCCAAACCCAAGGTAAGGGCGGGCGGTCCGTCCATTATAACGTTTATCCACAAAAGCTCTATCGCGTTAAAGGGCGTTTCTAACCCGAGAACGGCGCAGACCGTTACGAACAGGAGCGCGGAAAGATTTACGGAAAGCTGAAAAAGTATGAACCTTTGCAGGTTTTTATAAACGTTTCTGCCGAACTCCACCGCCTTTACTATGGTGGAAAAGCTGTCGTTTAACAAAATCACGTCCGCCGCCTCTTTTGTTATTTCGCTGCCCGCCTTTCCCATAGCGATGCCCACGTCCGCGCGGCGTATCGCGGGGGCGTCGTTTATACCGTCACCCGTTACCGCAACCACTTCCCCGACTTCTTTTAAGAGCTTAACTATCCTTAATTTTATAACGGGTGTGCTTCTTGCAACCACAGTTATTTCGGAAAGCATTTTTTTAAGCGTATCGT
>CAKQEE010000195.1 GCA_934230055.1 uncultured Clostridia bacterium | reverse complement strand
GGGCGATTAAGCAGATAATCGTTTATGTTGTTAAAAACGGGGTATAAAATATGGATAAGAAGATTATCATTGCTCTTGACGGTCCTTCGGGGAGCGGCAAGAGTACCGTTGCAAAGAGAATTTCGCAAGAACTCGATATACTTTATCTCGATACGGGAGCAATGTACAGGGCGGTTGCGCTTAAAGCGATAAAACTCGGGGTGGATACTCTCGACGAGAAGGGCGTATCCGAATTTATAGATAACATAAATCTCGAAATAAAATATTCGGAAGGTACGCAGTATACGTATTTAGACGGCGATGACGTTTCCGAAAAAATACGCGAACCGCAAGTTTCTATGGCGGCTTCAAATATATCGAGCCTTAAATGCGTGCGCCTTAAAATGGTGGAAATGCAAAGAAAGATTGCGGAAAATTCTTCCTGCGTTCTCGACGGCAGAGACATAGGCTCGTTCGTGTTGCCGAACGCCGATTACAAGTTTTTTATTACCGCAAGCGTAGAGGTTCGCGCGGACAGAAGATATAAAGAGCTTACCCTTAAAGGGCATAAGGTTGACTTCGACGAGCTGAAAGCCGAAATAGAACAACGCGATTTTAACGACAGAAACAGAGATTTCGCGCCGCTTGTCCAGGCAGATGACGCAATCTTGATTGATACTTCTTTTATGAACGTCAATCAGGTCGTCGGGAAAATTTTATCTTACATAAAATAGTTTTTTGTAAAGTTTTTGCGGAAATTATTCCTTTGTATGATTAAACCGTAAAACCACGTCTGCCGTTTGGTAATTCTGTTTATTGGTTTTCGGTTTTTGGAATAAGTATAAAGTTCGGGTTTAGTATTTGCGCTTTCGTCTGTCGGTTTTTCGTGCGGCGAAGCGTTCGGTGTGTGCGATGAAACGTTTTCAAAAATTTTTGCTTAACCTTTCAAAGGTAGTTTATCCCTCTGCGGTTTACGGGAAAGAAAATATTCCCGAGGGGGGCGCGCTTATCGTTTCAAATCATTTGAGCGATTTGGACAGCGTGTATATAAGACGGCTTTTTAAAGGCGACGGCGTATATTTTCTTGCAAAGAAAGAGCTTTTTCGAAACAAGCTTTACGGCAAGCTTTTGGCTTCTTACGGGGCGATACCCGTCGATAGGGATAATCCCGATATTAAAACTTTGCTTTCCGCCGTAAACGTTTTAAGAAGAAACGATAAGCTCGTCATATTCCCCGAGGGAACGAGAAACAGAACGGGTAAGACTTGGCTTTTACCGTTCAAGGGCGGTTCGTTCGTTCTTGCGGCAAAAAGCAAAAAGCCGATAGTTCCCGTGGTTATTCTCAAAAAGGCAAAGATATTCGGAAAAACTCCCATAATAATAGGCGAGCCGTTCGAGCTTTCGGATTTTTACGGAAAAAAGCTTACGGACGAGGATATTGCCGCAATGGCGAAGATCGTGGCGAATAAGCTTGCGGAAAATAAATCGGAGCTTGAAAAAACGCTTGCCGCAAAAAAGAGGAGAAACAAAAGGCTTGCGCCGCCGCGTTCGAGACAAAGAGGAACGGGCAAGTCGGAAAATGGTCCGGAAGAGATTTTCGTAAACAATTCCGAAACGGCAGCCGAAGAGCAAACGCCTGAAAGCGATAAAATCGGCAACAAAGCCATAGAAGAAAAATGATTGTATTAAAAGGTAAGCATTGCGGTTTTTGTTTCGGCGTGCAAAGAGCTTTGAAAAAAGCCGAAGAGCTAAAAGGCGAGGGGTGTTACGTTCTCGGCGAAATTATTCATAACGAGAGGGTGAACGAAAAACTCGCGAAATGCGGCGTTATTAAAATAGACGACGTTAGCGATCCGAGACTTAAAAAAGGAGACAATCTTATTATTCGCACGCACGGGGAACCCTCTTCCACTTTTGCCGCGGCAAAAGAAAGGGGGCTTAACGTTATAGATTGCACCTGTCCTTTCGTGAAAGAGATTCAGAATATAGTAAGTAAAAAATATGCGGAAGGATATAAGATAATCATAATAGGCAACCCCGAACATCCGGAAGTTAAGGGTATTAACGGGTGGTGCGAAAAAAGCGCGTATATCACTCAAAACGGAGATATTCCGGAGCTGAAAGAGGGCGAAAAAGCGTGTATAGTCGTTCAAACCACCTATTCGGAAGAAAAATTTGACCGAATTATAAAAAAAATTGCGTTAAACTGCAGTAAAACAGTTGATATTTTCAAAACAATTTGCTATACTACAAGCAAGCGTCAAAGGGAAGCGGAAATCATATCCCGCAACTCGGACGCCGTTTTAGTGATTGGCGGGGCAAACAGCAATAACACGCAAGAACTTTTCGATATATGCAAAATGAATTGCGAAGCGGTTTATAAAGTTT
>CAKQEE010000194.1 GCA_934230055.1 uncultured Clostridia bacterium | reverse complement strand
GGTTTGAAATTATTGACAAGACAAACCGCTGTAACAAATTTAGTTACGAGTGGGATAGAGACGGCGATTTTTGCGGCGAATTCTTTATCGAAATGCCGATTTTGTGGTCGCTGTCGAATCCTTATCTATACGGATACAAGGCGGAGATAAAATACCTTGACGGCGAAGTTTCCGTTAAAGACGGCAAATTTGGCTTCAGAACGCTTGGGCAGAACGGTAAAAATATTACCATAAACGGCAAGCCCGTTTATATCCGCGGTTATATCCGCGGCGCGAAAGCGCACGACCACGCAAATCTTCTCGGGCTTTCGCTTAAAGATTTTTACCTTAAAAACCTTAAAGAGGCGAAAAAGTTCGGGTTTAACTATGTAAGATTTCATTCGGTTGTTCCCGAAGAGGAGTTATTCGAGGCTGCGGACGAAGTCGGTATGCTCGTTCACGTCGAACTTCGTCCTCCTCACGATATTTACAACAATTTAGAGGAAATGGTTACGACGGGAAGCGCGATCGTTCCCGAAGAGTTCCTGAAAGAGACGATCGACAAGTGTTTTAATCACCCGTCGGCTGCGGTGTATTGTATAGGTAACGAGATTAAAAAGGCGAGCGCGGACGAAATTCGGAAAATCAGAGAGAAAATCAAAGAACTCGATGGAACGCGGCTTTTTCTCGACACCTGCGCCTGGGGCAAAAACAACCGTCCGAACGTCGATATGGACGTTCAGCATTTAAGTTATTATTTCCCTTTCGGCAAGCACGCGGGTATGTACGACGATACCGAGAACCTTCTTGCGGCAAACGTTGACGAAAACGAGCCGATGAAAGCGGAAACGGAAACTTGCGAAATCGTAAGAGACCTGTATTTCAACGTTCCGCTTATCGCTCACGAAGTGTGCCATTACACGGCTTTAAGAGATTTTTATTCCCTTAAAGAGAAGTTTATAAAAAGCGGCGCGCCGATGCCGTGGTGGGTTGACGAAGAGATTAAACTTATAGAAGAAAAAGGCTATAAAGAAGTTTTCGGCGAGATGTTTAAGGCGAACAAGCATTTTCAGTTTATCTGCTGGAAAACGGCTTACGAAGAAATGCGCAAAAGCAGTCTGCTCGGCGGTTTCCACTTCCTGCAATTCGCCGATACCGACGCGTACGAGAACTCTAACGGAGTCGTCGACTGTTTCGACGACGAAACTTGCGTAAAACCCGAAAAGTTTCTTAAATTCAACGGCGACAGAGTGCTTATCGCGGAGTTAAAGACGAGAAATTATTTCTGCGCGGACGAAATAACCGTACCCGTATATTTTTCCAATCTCGGAGAAGATACGGAGAAAAGAGCGAATCTTGCCGTTTCGGTGGAAAAAGACGGTAAAAAATACGTCGACTGCTCTATGAAAAACGTAGACGTTTCAAGAAAAGGTTCATACGGATTGTGCAAAACGAAACTTACCTTGCCGAGAGAAGCGGGCGTTTATGTCTTAAAAATAAAACTTACGACAAAAAGCGGAGTTTATTCAGAGAACGAATGGACTTTGTGGATATACGACCGCCCCGCGGAAAAAGAGACTTACAGGGAGTTCGTTTCTTACGATAACGGAAGCGCGGCAACAACGGATGATATCGGAAAGGCGTTCGACTTGCTTGAAAAAGGCAAAAAGGTCTGCCTCGTATATCGGTCGGACTGGACGAGGCATCGCTTAAACCCCGATATGAAAAATCCGAAATACGCTTTTAAGGCGAGTTGGAACCGCTTTAAACCCGTAATTTGGGACAGGGGGACGAATTTCGGCGGCATAAACGATAAAGAGCTGCTCGGTAAATACGGTTTTCCGTGCGAAGATTATTACGATTTTAACTACGGCGAGTTGAGCGAAGATTGCGATAAGGTTATTCTCGACGACTTCCCCGTCAAGACGAAAAAACTTGTTTCGGGGATAGACAAGAGTTCGAGAGACCGTTTCGACGCGTATAAAGACGCTTACAATCTCCCCGAACTCATGCCCGACAGAACGCTCAGAGACTATGCGTATCTGTTTGAAATAAAAATCGGCAACGGCAGTTTGCTTGTGTGCGGATTCAACCTTACGGGGCTTGACGAAAACGAGCCGTCTGCGGCAGCGATGTCGGAACTTATCAAAAAGTATATAAATAGCAAGGATTTCAACCCCGAAAACGAAATATCGCTCGAAGAGTTGAAGTCTTATATGGTAAACTGCGCGAGAGAACCCGTAAGGGAACGCACTATGACGCAGTTCTGGGAACTCGACAACGCGCCCGTGGAAAGCCCCGAATTCTGGCGCGAGGCGAAAGAATATCTCAAATAAATTACAATAAAAGATTTAAAAATTATGAGTAAAAGTCGAAAAGAACTGAAAAAATTGATATCGGAAATGAGTTTGGAAGAAAAGGCGTTG
>CAKQEE010000193.1 GCA_934230055.1 uncultured Clostridia bacterium | reverse complement strand
AAGCATAGTTGTCCGAATCGAATTTTCCGCCCGCATGAAGCTGCGTAAACACGACCTGAACGCCGCTCACACCCGCTTTCGGGTGAATATCGGTAGGAATACCTCTGCCGTTATCTTCTACGGAAGCACTGCCGTCTTTATAAAGTTTCACTTCTATTTTGTCCGCAAAGCCGTTTGCCGCTTCGTCTATCGCATTATCGACTATTTCCCACAAAATGTGATGAAGCCCCTTTACGCTCGTCGTACCGATATACATACCCGGTCTTAAACGAACGGCGTCCAGTCCTTCCAGAATTTTAATTTCTTCCGCGTTGTATGCGTGTTGTTTTGCCATTTTTTGCCCCTGTCGTTTTATTACTTTACCTGTATATTTTACAATATATTGTGTTTTTTTTCAAGCTATAATCACAACTTTTCCGTTTTTAACAGAAAAATTTTAAAACGAAAACTCTCTCCCGAAGGAAAGAGTTTCGTTTGGTTTTATTATTTTATTCTTTTCGTTTTTTATAAAAAGCCAACCTTATTTGATTTTAAGGAACTCTTTATAAGCGACGTAAGTTTCGTACACGTCCGCCTTTGCAACTACTTCCATAGGCGAATGCATATTAAGAACGGGTACGCCCGCGTCTATAACGGACATATTGTATTTTGCAAGAATATAGGCAATCGTTCCGCCGCCGCCCGCGTCTACCTTGCCAAGCTCGCCCGTCTGGAAATGTACGCCCGCCTCGTCGTAAGCCTTTCTTAAAATCGCTATGTATTCGGGGTTAGCATCGTTCGCGCCCGATTTGCCGCGCGCACCCGTATACTTTTCAAAAACAATACCGTAGTTAAATCTTGCGGAATTGTTTCTCGAAGCGACTTCTTTATAAAGCGGATCTATCGCCGCGTTTACGTCGCTGCTCAAAGCGTAAGAATTTTCAAGGGCTTTTCTTAAAGAAACGTAAGATTCGTCTCCGCTTTTTACAAGCATTTCGGATACGGTGTTCTCGAAAAATACCGAAGCCGCGCCCGTCGCGCCGACGCTACCTATCTCTTCTTTATCGACGAGAACGCAGCAAGCGGTATAATCTTCCTCGCCCGCTTCCAGAATAGCCGCAAGCGAAGTGTATGCGCAAACTCTGTCGTCATGACCGTAAGAAGCTATCATGCTTCTGTCAAGACCGTAATCTCTTGCTTTGCCGGCGGGAACTATTTCAAGCTCCGCGGAAGCAAAGTCCTCTTCTTCAATACCGTATTTATCGCCTAAAATTTTAAGAATATTTTTCTTTACGGGTTCGTCCTTTTCACCTTTAAGCGGAATAGAACCTACCGTTACGTCTAAATTTTCGCCCTCTATCACCTTATCGCCCGTTGCTGTAAGCTGTTTTTGAGAAAGGTGAATAAGAAGATCGCTTATACCCACCACGGGATCGTCGTCACGTTCGCCGACGTTCACATTTACTGTAGTTCCGTCTTTTTTGCAAACCACGCCGTGAATTGCGAGAGGAACGGTTACGTATTGATATTTTTTAATACCGCCGTAGTAATGCGTATCCAAAAGAGCGAACTCTTCCGATTCGTATAAGGGGTTTTGTTTTAAATCGAGTCTCGGCGAGTCTATGTGCGCGCCGAGTATTCTCAGACCTTCGGCAATCGGTTTTTTACCTACGACGTATAAAATGATGTTTTTATGTTTGTTCATAAAATAAACTTTATCGCCCGCTTTAAGTCCTTTCAATTCGTCGATTCTCTTAAAGCCTTTTTCTCTTGCAAGTCTTTCCGTTTCTTCAACCGCAAGTCTTTCCGTTTTGGCATAAGATAAAAATCTTTTGTAATCTTCGCAAAAAGCGTTTATCTTCGCGGTTTTGTTTTCGTCCGCAGACAGCCATATGTTCTTTTGATACATATCCTTCCTCCAACGTTTTTTCGTGTATATTGTACTACTATTTTTTAAGTTCGTCAATCGAAAAATATGAAAAACTTTTCGCATTAACGTTATTCTTCGGAAAATCTTTCGATATTTCCGCTTTTGCCGCATAAAAGTTTTAGCCCGAATTTTTGCGCGGCTTCCGATACCGTTTTCTTTCTTTCCGAATATCTGCTCACGGAATGTGCGTCCGAACCGAAAGAAAGCTTTTTCCCGCCGAATTCCGCATACGCTTCTATAACATCTTCGTTCGGCATAAAAGGCTTATTCGTTTTTGTAGAAGAGTTAATTTCAAGGCACTTGCCGCTTTTTGCAATCGCTTTAAGAATTCTTTCGTACTCGCCCGCAAAATCCTCGTAAGAAAAATTTTTCCCCTTACAAGGCGAATATCTTAAAGGATAACCGAGATGCCCTATAATATCGAAGGGATAATCCGCAAAAACGCTTTCCTCAACCGTCTCGAGATAGATTTTATAAAGCTCTTTTGCGGAAACGGAATATTTTTCTATTTTGTCGGCAAGCCAAAAATCAGTTCCGCGGAAAAGA
>CAKQEE010000192.1 GCA_934230055.1 uncultured Clostridia bacterium | reverse complement strand
TTGCGTAAACAGCGGCAACGTTTACGCCCGTCACCTTTTCGATTTCCTCGAAAAATGCGTTTGAATTGACTTCGCAAATAATCGGCTCGCCGTTATCTCCGATAAGCAAATCGACGCCGCAATAATCGGCGTTAAGATACTTTGCCGCGCGTTCCGCGGTTTTTATAAAATCTTTTATATCTATATCGTATTCCCTGTTTCCCGAACAAAGTTTACTTTCGCCCGCGCCGCCATTCTCGCAGTCGCCGCGAAGGTCTATTTTAAAGCCCCTGCCGCCGAGCGCGATATTAGAGCGAAAGTCCTTTTCGTTAACACGAAACATCGCCGCCGCGGCAACCCCGCCTATTACTATAACGCGCATATCCGTTCCGCTTTTCGCACCGGCGAATTCCTGATAAAGGTGCGGCAAGCCTTTAAGTCTTTCGCTTATTTTTTTCAGCTCTTCCCTATTTTCCGCCTTAAAAACGCCCTTTCCCATAGAGCCGTAACTCTCTTTAACGATAACGGGGTAAGTAATTTCGCGTTCCACGCTTTCTATAAATCCTTGCGGAACGGGAAGGTCTTCTCTATAACAAAGCGGGGCGAAAACGGTTTTGCAAACGGGAAAACCGCCCGCCGCGAGGGCTACGTAAGTTTCGCCTTTGTCGTCGCATACCCGTATGGTTTTATGCAAATCGAACACGCGCTTTCCCGACCTTTCAAGCATATCGGAAATATATTTATCTTTATCGAGATAAACGAAAAAATCCGATTCCGAAAATTTTTCGTCGAGCCGCACGCCTTTCTCGTCAACGAAAACGCGAGCGTAGCCGTCGCTTACAATCTCCGCAAAAACACCGAGTTTTGCAAATTCCTCTTTAAGTCGCTCTGCCTGCGCAATGCTCTGCGCGGGAATTTTATAAGGGTTTATAATTATAATTCCTGTCATTCTTCAGCCTTTTTACTTTTCGCCCGAATACGATTAAAAAGATATCCGCACGATGCTCACTCGCCGCGAACCGCGCGAAGAACGGCGAACACGAAAACGAGCGGGAACAGAAAATACGCACACAGCAAGCAAGCAGCCACGCCGAACGCCACGCCCAAAGAAAACAGCATATACGTGACGAGCGCGTACGGCAAAAGCGCGACGCATTTCGTCACCGCGTCCGCGATAAGAAGCTTTTGCGGATATTCGCCCGTTTTTGCGGCTTTAATGAATTTTATGCCGCATATAAGCCAGAACACCGAAAATCCCGCCATCGCCGCAAAGGTTATGAAAACCAACGGTAAAATTATAATCACGAAAAAAACGTAACCCAAACTTTCCTGCCAGCTTTCCGATTCTTTTGACAGCGAACCCGACAACGCCGCCACCGTAAAAGCGATCACGAGCGCGAACGTACACGCCGCAAGTATTATATCGAGAACGCCCGTCCTTTTCAACTTTTTTTCCATAATTTTCTCCCCTTATAAACAGTTTTGCCTTATTTATTTCTGATACCGCTCACGCTTGATAATACGCGCTTTATATTATTACCCGCGCCCGACGCGTCTTAAAACGCACAACGTTTCTACGTGCTTCGTCTGGGCAAACATATCGAAAGGCTTTACGAGCGTTATTTCGTACCTCGGGGAATATTCCGCCGCGCGCTTCACTCCTCCGCCTTCTTCAAATTCCAGACTGCCGACCAAAAGCCCCGCGTCCCGCGCAAGCGTCGAGGGCTTGCAGGAAACGTATACGATTTTATCTATATCGCTTTCTATAAGCGATTTTATAACCTTTCCGTCGCAACCCTTTCTCGGCGGATCCAAAACGACGGTGACCTTACCGCCCGCCGCTTTTTCTTTTTTCACGACGTCCGGCAAAATATCCTCGCACTTGCCGAGAATGTTATACATTTTATTTTCTAAACGGTTTATTTTTTTAACTTCGTCCGCAAAAGCCACCGCTTCGGGAACGATTTCAATTCCTATCGCCTTTTTCGCCACCCCCGCAAGGAGAGCGGTCATAACGCCCGCGCCGCTGTATGCGTCTATTACGGTAACGTTTTCGTCCGCGCCCGCCGCCGCAAGTACCGCCGAATACAGCTTGTTGCACACCGCGGAGTTTACCTGCATAAAGCTCCTTACCCCCGCTTTATACTTAACCCCGAGCATTTCCGCGGAAAAGTTCGCAGGTCCCTTTATAAGTCTGAACTCGTCGCCGAAAATAACGTTGGTACGCGCTGAATTAACGTTTAAGTAAAGTGCGAACGGATATTTGAGAGTTTGCTCCAAAACCTTTTCGAACCGCTCCGCGCCGCCGAAGTTTTTGTTCGGCGTTACGAGAGTTATAAGAAGGCTGCCCTTCACCTCTTTAACGGTGATTTCGCGAAGGTCGCCCTTACCCGTCGTTTCGTCGTATCCGCGGTAGCCGTATTCGCTTATAAAACTTTTTACCGCCGCAATCACCCGTCCCGTCCACGGCGCGTTTATGGGGCAATCCTCTATCGGAACC
>CAKQEE010000191.1 GCA_934230055.1 uncultured Clostridia bacterium | reverse complement strand
GAAAGATTGCCCGAAAAGCAGTTGCCGTGCTATCTTACCTATACCACCCCCAGAACGCACGAAATTATCCGCGCGAATTTGCATCGTTCGCCGCTTTATTCGGGAATGATAAAGGGTACGGGACCGAGATACTGCCCTTCCATAGAAGATAAAGTGGTAAGATTTGCCGATAAAGAAAGGCATCAGCTGTTTTTGGAACCCGAAGGCGCGGATACGGACGAAATTTACGTTCAGGGGCTTTCCACCTCTCTCCCGCACGACGTTCAGAAGGAAATGTATCATTCGGTTATCGGACTCGAACGTTGCGAAATTATGCGATACGCCTATGCGATAGAATACGATTGCATAGATTCGCTCGACCTTTACCCCACGCTCGGCTACAAAAAGATAAAAGGCTTATACACCGCGGGGCAGATTAACGGCACCAGCGGCTATGAAGAAGCCGCCGCGCAAGGACTTATCGCGGGGATTAACGCTTCTCTTTATTTAAGAAACGAAGAGCCGCTTATTATACGCAGAAACGAGGGGTATATAGGCGTTCTTATAGACGACCTCGTTACCAAAGGAACTAACGAGCCTTACAGAATGATGACGAGCCGCGCCGAACACAGAATAGTTTTGCGACAGGACGACCCCGATATGCGCCTTACCGAAAAAGGACGCGCCGCGGGACTCGTTAAAGACGACAGATACGCGGTCTTTCTTAAACGCAAAGAAGACTACGCGCGCGCTACCGAGCAAATGAACAAGCCTTTAAAGCCGAAGGATACGGAAGAGTTTCTCGTCGCGCTCGGCGGCACGAAGGCAAACGTCGCGCTTACCGCGGCGGACCTTGTGAGAAGGGGCGTGAGCCTTTCCGATATACAAAATAAGCTCGGCGGGTACGAAGGGATAAGCAGAGACATTATGGACACCGCGGAGATAGACGCGAAATACGCGGGGTATATCGTTAAAGAGCAGGAACAGATAGATAAAACCGTTAAATACGAAGAAAAGCTTTTGCCGGAGGATATAGATTATTCCACGATAAAAGGGCTTCGTTTAGAAGCAAGGCAAAAACTTAATAAAATTCGTCCGAAGAATTTGGGGCAAGCGAGCAGAATTTCGGGAGTTTCGCCCGCGGACGTCACCGTGTTGATGGTTTATTTAAAAACCTGTAAATAAAAATAAAAACCACCGGTTCACCGGTGGTTTTGACTTTTACGTGCAAAAAAACAAATCTGCCTTTAAGTCGGTCTGTAAGCCGAATTCTGTCTGGTACGGTCATTTATCTAGAAGCGACGTCTCCGCCGCTTTCGAGCGATATTTTGCTAAACCGTTCCGGTGAAACTCCCGTGCGGAACGGTTTGTCAATCTTGCTTCGGGTGGGGTTTACATTGCCCCCTGCGTTACCGCAGAGGCGGTGCGCTCTTACCGCGCCTTTTCAACCTTACCGCTTGCGCGGCGGTAATTTTCTGTTGCACTTTCCTTAAAGTCGCCTTCACCGGGATTTCTCCGGCACCCTGTTTCTAAAAAGTTCGGACTTTCCTCACGGGCGGTCTCTCTCCGCCCCCGCGACCGTACGACCGACTTAAAAGCACGATTATTGTATTACTTTTTAATCGTTTTGTCAAGCCCTTCGCGGTAAAAGGAGAAGCCCACGCAAAATAATGCGCGGATACGCCGTTACGCCCGCGTTATATCCGTTGCGGAAACGGTATAGTAAGTTTTGCCGAGTTCTTCGTAAGAGGTGAAAACGCCCGTCACGATAATTTCGTCGCCGTAAGACGGGCTTGTTTTGCCGTTAAGCTCCACCTCTAACCCCTGCGAGCAGCAAGCGGTGGCATCCGCGATGACTATATAACTATAAGTTTTTCCCGTCGGCGCGTAATAATTTTCTGCGTAACTGCCCTTGATTCTCATAGTTTTGCCGAGATAGGAGCTTGGCGAATACACTATGTTATATACCTCCGCGTAAACCACGGTGCCGCTCATTGCGGATAAATCCAAATCTACTTTGCCGCCCGCTCCTTTTCCGCACCCGAAAAACGTGAACCCGAAAGCGGAAAGCGAAATCAAAATAGAGGCGAGAACCGCACCCGAAAGCTTAAAAAATCTTTTCATATATTTTTTCTCCTTAAAAAAATTCCGATAATATAAAACGCGATAAACGCGAGCGCGTCCGCCGCGACGATGGTGGAACCTACGGGCGTTCCGAAAACCACCGCAATAACTATGCCGAACGCGGCGCAACTTACCGAAAGACAGGCGGAACAAATTACTACCGACCTGAATTTCTTAAAAACGCGCATTGCGGAAATCGCGGGGAATATCACGAGCGCGGATATTAAAAGCGAGCCGACAAGGTTCATCGCAAGCACTATTATCACCGCAACGACGACGGCGGTTATCGTGTTATATAGCTTCACCTTTACGCCCGTTGCGGAAGCGAAAACTTCGTCGAACGTGACGGCGAAAGTCCTGTTATACGTGCATATATAAAAT
>CAKQEE010000190.1 GCA_934230055.1 uncultured Clostridia bacterium | reverse complement strand
ATCGAAGAAGCGTGAGTAAAGGTTTTGCTGTCCGCAACGGGCATGGGGAACACGCCGTAATCGAAGCTTCTCGCCGTGTTGTTTTCTTCCATAACCATACCCCAGATGCCGTCCTCTTTCATCGGGAGCTGTCCTTTATCCCACATATTTTTATAATCTCTGCCTATCCACGAATTGCCTTTAAGGTAGTTTTTATAGTAAGAATAAGCTTCTTTATAAACCTGTTGCGCGGGGCTACCGTAAACGGTCGGATCGAACTTGCCTTCCACAACGCCTCTTAACACTTCGAGACTCGTAAGCTCTCCGTCTCCGTCGTAGTCGATATAATATTCGCTCGTTTTTTCGGTTGCCATATACTGCAACACCATAGGCGTAAGGTTGAACTGCAACGCCCATTGATAAAGACCTATCGTGGAATATCCGCTGTAAGGCTGAATCAAAGCGTTCGTGGTAAGGTTATCCAGCACCGTTTTGAACTCTTGCCAGTCGATCGGCACGGAGGTTACCAAATCCTTGTTATAGTAAACGCCCGTCTGCGTTCCCGAAGACAAAACTATCGGAAGAGCTATTATTTCGCCTTTTACGTTTTTGATGGTGTTGTCCTCCCAAACGTAATCGTAGAACATATCTTTCCAACGCACGCTTCCCGCTTCGCCCGCCTTAACGTAAGGATTTGGTTTATCGAGGTATTCGTCTAAAACTATATACCAGTCTTTATCCTGATAATAATTGAGAGAGGTATAACCGATAACGGGGCAGGTGCCGGAAGAAATTTTCGTGGAATACCACTGCGTAACCGTTTCTATCTCGTCGCTCACGTTTCTGCCGTACTGGGTAGCCCATTCTATTTTAAGGTCTTTACCCGTAGCTTTTTTATATTCCGCTTGGTAGCCTTCCGCCACGTACTTGCTTGCCTGAATAACTTCCGGATTATCTACCGTTACGGTAGTGTTGGTGGTAGGCATAAGCGAACCGAGGTCTACTATCATACGCTCTTCCGCGCCGTTTCCCGAAGAAGAGGAACAGCCGACGGCAAGGCTGCACACGGCAGCCATCATAATTGCCAAAAATTTTTTCATCTTTATCCTCCGATGATTTTGTCGTTTTTTTAGCCTGTTTGTTTTTTTCAGTCTAATTGTCTTATTTGCTTGGGCGTTCTCCCGAACTTCTTTCTGAACGCCTTGTAAAAATAGGAAAGGTTATCGAATCCGCAATCGGCGGCTATCTGCTTGAACAAAATATTGGTCGTTTTAACCATATTCATAGCCTTGTCCAAACGATAGTTCAGTATATAGGTATTAGGCGACATATTCGCGTTTCTTTTGAACAGCTTATAAATGCTCGTCCTGTGAAAGCCGAAATGGCTCGCTATCCCTTCTACGCTGATGTCCTTTTCGTAATTGCACGCAATAAATTCCACTACGTGCATCCACACGTCCGAATCCATTTTCACTATCGAACATACGGGATTACCTTTTCTCGTAAGAAGGGAAAGTATCAGGTAAAGCGAGCCTAACGCGTGTATATAGTTTTTGTCGTTGATTTCGTCCCCGAGCATTATGCCGCTCATATACCGATACAAAATTTCGTATTCCTGCTCGTTGCTGTGGTATACGAAGTTATCGTTTTCGTAAAAGCCTATATTTTCCATAATGCGCTTTGCGTTCACGCCGCGGAAGCCTATCCAGAAATATTCGTAAGGGTCCTCGGAATCCGCTTCGTAATGCGTTTCCTCGTCCGGAATAAGCAAAAAGCAATCGCCCTTGCGAAGATTAAAGGTTTTGTTCCGCACGTTGTATAAGCCCTTTCCGGAAACTATAAAATGCAATATAAAACAATCTCTGACCGAGGAGAACTCCTGATCGGGAGCGCATTTTTCGTATCCGAACTGGTATATAGACAAATCGTATTCGATCGTAGATCGCGACTGAAAAACCTTGTAACTATCCATACTGTGTTATGCTATATATTTTTGTGCGTTTTTTTGTTTATTACTATCATAGCCGCGGCAATTCCCGCAAGCAAAAGGCTTCCGAAAGAGCCGAACGCCACGCCCAAGGAGCAACCCGAGCCGCCGTTTGCGCCGCTCCCGAACACCGCGTAAAGCACTACGTCCGTTTCCGAAGAACCTTCTACGGAGGTGTATTTAACGCCGTTTTCGTCGTACCAACCGATAAACCTGCCGCCCTCTTTTTCCGCGGGCTTTAACGTTATCGTTTCACCCGCGCCTACTACGGAAGGATTATCGTGCGTAACGCCCTCTTCGGTAACGAAAGTTATATTGAAAGCAGTTCTTTTATATTTCGCCCAGAACTCCGTTTTGTCTCCCGAATAGTTATCGAGATTCACAAGGTCGGTAAGAGCTTCGTCCGTACACCAGCCTATAAATTCGTAGCCTTCTCTTTGCGGAACGCCTTCTTTCATAACGCCGCCGTTTAAGTGCAGATCGTATTCGGAAGAAATATTACTTTCCGCTTTATCGTACGTGAC
>CAKQEE010000189.1 GCA_934230055.1 uncultured Clostridia bacterium | reverse complement strand
ACGAAGCGGAGGGGATAGTAGAGCTTGCGGAAGAGGAGAACGACGAGAGTGTTTTAGACGAGCTTGACGGCGAACTGACGGAAGTGGAAAATACCGTGGAGGAAATGCGCCTTGCCGCGCTTCTCCGCGGGAAATACGATAAGCTCAACGCCATATTAACGTTGCACGCCGGCGCGGGCGGAACGGAAGCCTGCGACTGGACTGAAATGCTTTATCGTATGTATATTTGCTATGCGGAAAAACATAATTATACCGTTACGGAGCTTGATAGGTTAGAAGGCGACGAGGCGGGTATAAAAAGCGTTTCTTTCAAGGTTGAAGGCGATTCCGCTTACGGATACTTAAAAGCGGAAAAAGGCGTTCACAGGCTCGTGAGGATTTCTCCGTTCGATGCGAATAAGCGCAGGCATACGTCTTTCGCTTCTCTCGAAGTAATGCCCGAAATCGTAGACGATGAAGAGATAAAAGTTAATCCGGACGAGCTAAGAATAGATACTTTCAGGTCGAGCGGTGCGGGCGGTCAGCATATCAATAAAACCGATTCCGCGATAAGAATAACGCATTTGCCCACGGGCATAGTCGTTTCCTGTCAGAACGAAAGGAGCCAGACGCAAAACCGAGAAATGGCTATGCGTATGCTTATAAGCAAGCTTACCGAACGCCGCGAAGCCGAGCGTATGGAAAGAGATCAGGATATTAAGGGCGAGATTAAAAAAATCGAATGGGGCAGTCAGATACGAAGCTACGTTTTCTGTCCGTATACCCTTGTAAAAGACCACAGAACGGGCTATGAAACGGGCGACGTTCAGGCGGTTATGAACGGCGATATTCAAGGATTTATAAACGATTATCTTAAAAAATCGCAATAAAAATCGCAATGTTATACTCCGAACAAATCAAAAATTTTAAAATTAAAGATAAACCGCTGATTCTCGGCATAGAAACCTCTTGCGACGAAACGGCGGTTTCCGTGGTCTATAACGGCAGGGAAGTCCTTTCGGACGAAATAATCAGTTCTGCCGCTTCTCACGCGGTTTACGGCGGCGTCGTTCCCGAAATCGCTTCGAGAGCACACACCGCTGCCATTCTTACCGCAACCGAGAACGCGCTGAAAACGGCGGGAAAGACTCTTGCCGATTTAGACGCGATCGCCGTGACCTACGGCGCGGGACTTTTGGGCGCGCTGCTCGTCGGCGTTTCTTTTGCGAAAGCTCTTGCTTTTTCTCTTAATCTTCCGCTCGTTCCCGTCAGTCATATCAGAGGACACGTTGCCGCGGCTTATATAGCGGATAAAACGCTCGAACCGCCTTTTATGAACATTCTCGCAAGCGGCGGGCATACCGCGCTTATCGCCGTCGAAAGCTATTCGGAAATGAAAGTTCTCGGCAGTTCGATAGACGACGCGGCGGGCGAAGCCTTCGATAAGGTTGCAAGGGTTTTGGGCTTGTCGTATCCCGGCGGGCCTTCGGTGGAAAGGCTCGCGAAAGAGGGGAAAAACACCGTTAAACTTCCTAGAATGCTTTCTCATTACGAGGGCGGGAAGTATGATTTTTCTTATAGCGGCTTAAAAACGGCGGTCATAAATTACGTGCATAACGCGGAGCAGAAGGGTGAATCGTGGAAAAGAGAGGACGTTGCGGCAAGTTTTCAGCACGCAGCGATAGACGTGCTTGTAAATAAGGCGATAGCGGCGGCGAAAGAGTACGGGTTCGATAAGATCGCGGTTACAGGCGGCGTTGCGGCTAACGGATATTTAAGGGAAACCTTGAAGTCCGCGGCGGAGAAAAACGGGCTTACGGCGGTAATTCCCGAAAAGAAAATTTGTACGGACAACGGTTCTATGATAGGCGCGGAAGGTTATATTCAGTATAAAAAAGGTAATTTTGCTGACCTGACCTTAAACGCGAGCGCGGTCGTTCCGTTTACGAGATAGTAAAAAAGTGCAGGAGACATAAAAATGATTAAGCACGTCGTATGTTTTAAGTTAAACGAAAACGAAAGCCCCGAAGTCGCGGCAAACGTTCTTCGAGGAATGAAAGGGAACGTCCCCGAAATTATCGAAATGGAGGTCGGTACCGATTTTTTGCATTCCGTACGGTCTTACGACGTTTACCTTTCCGTAGTCGTAAAAGATAAGGAAGCTCTCGAAAGCTACCAAAAAGATAAGTATCATTGCGAGGTTGTAAAAAAACATATGCACGCTGTAACTAAAACGAGCGTAGCGGTTGACTTCGAGATAAAATAATGATATAATAATATTTGCGATTTCGGGAAACGAGGTTTTTCGGAGTCGCGATAAAACGCGAGTATGGCGGAATTGGCAGACGCGCCAGATTCAGGTTCTGGTGGTTAACAGCCGTACAGGTTCAAGTCCTGCTACTCGCACCAAACAAGAATAAAACGAACCTTGATGAAAATTCAAAGTTCGTTTTATTTTTGGCTAAAAAACCACTCGCTGAGCGAGTGGATAAAAAGTTTAGAGCTATGGACAAAAA
>CAKQEE010000188.1 GCA_934230055.1 uncultured Clostridia bacterium | reverse complement strand
GATATGCAAAATCCCGTCTACGACAGCGGGGAACGCTCCGATATTTCTCCGCTCGGGTTTGTTTCCGAAGCGCGGCTCGACGGCGGTAAAAAATATTTCTGGTGCGCGGAAGCTGTGAACGAGAAAGGCGAAAGGGCGAGTGCCGTTTCTTTTTTCGAGGGCGGGCGAAGAAGCTCGGAATGGAACGTTCCTTTCATAACTACGGCAGAGGATAAGAGAAGTTCGGCGGCGTTTTACAGAGCGTTCACGCTTTTAAAACGCGATTTTTCAGAGGCGAGACTGTATATAACGGGACTCGGACTTTACGAAGCGTATATAAACGGACAAAAGGTCGGCGACGAATATTTTACTCCGTTTTACGACGATTACAGATACGTTTTGCAGTATCAGACGTACGACGTAGGCGCGCTTTTACGCGAGGGCGAAAACGAAATCACGGTGCTTCTCGGCAACGGCTGGTACGGCGGAAGATACCCCGCGGGTAAAAACGGGGACGGTATGTTCGGCGACGGGTTTAAGCTTTCCGCAGAGCTTGTTATTTCCGCAGAAGAGGGCGACGGGCAAGATATGGGAGAGGCTTGCGAAAAAGCGGGCGAAGTTATTATTACGACCGACGACGAATGGCGGGAAGCCGAAAGCCCCGTGATTTTTTCCGAAATATACGACGGGGAGATATACGACGCGGGAAAAAGCCTTTTCGGGGAGGACGGAAAATTAACCGAAAAAGCGAAGAATACAGCGAAACCGATAAAAATTGCTTCTGCGCCCGTTGCAAAGATTATTCCGAGAATAAGTTCGAGAGTTTGCGAACGGGAAAGCTTTTATCCCTCGCTCGTAAACACGCCGAATGGCGAAACGGTTCTCGATTTCGGACAGGAAATAACGGGCTGGGTTGAATTTAACTGCGACCTTAAAGCGGAAGAGAAAATCAAGCTTACTTACGGAGAAGTGTTGCAGGACGGTTGTTTTTATCGCGACAATCTGCGCACGGCGAAAGCGGAATTTATATACGTTTCGGACGGAAAACGCCGCGTAGCACGCCCGCATTTCACCTTTTACGGGTTCAGGTACGTTAAGGTAGAGGGCATAGCCGATATAGATAAAAGATTAAGCGATTTCACGGCGAAAGCGATATATTCGGAAATTCCGCGGCGAGGATTTATACGCACCTCGAACGGTATGCTCAATAAATTTATAGAAAACACGGTCTGGGGGCAGAAAGGAAATTTTCTCGACATACCGAGCGATTGCCCGCAACGCGACGAACGGTTCGGTTGGACGGGCGACGCGCAGATTTTTTCGGAAACCGCGCTTTATCACGCCGATTGCGCCGCGTTTTTCGCAAAATACCTGTACGATATGCGAGAAGAACAGCAAAGATACGCGGGAGCGTGTCCGTTTATAGTACCCGACGGGTTTTTCGCGTACGAGGAAAAGCGCGGGGGCGAAAAGAAAAAGGACGACGTTTCGGTTAATATCACCCGCGTTTCGGGCGCGTGGGGAGACGCGGCGACGGTTATTCCGTGGAATTTATATCGTTTTTCTGGCGATTCGGGTTTGCTTGCAAAGACGTATGAAAATATGCGGCTCTGGACGGAGTTTTTATATAACGCGGACGAAAAGCTCGGCGGCGGGAAACGACTTTGGAATTTCGGCTTTCAGTTCGGCGACTGGCTGGCGCTCGACGCACCGAAAAGGAAGAATCCCGACGGCGTGCGCGGAGCGACTGACGAAAGCTACGTTGCTTCCGTATACTATTATAACGCCGCAAAGACCACGGCGAAGGCGGCGCGCGCGCTCAAAAAAACCGCCGACGCGGAGAAATACGAAAAACTTGCGGAAGAGATTTTCTCCGCTATTAAAAAAGAGTTCGTGACGAATGACGGTAAGCTTGCCACGGAAACGCAAACTTCTTACGCACTCGCGGCGGTATTCGGTTTTACGGACAGAAAAGCGGCGGGAGAAAAGCTCGAGCGGCTCGTAAAGGAAAACGGGAAAAAGCTCGATACGGGGTTTGTGGGAACGGCGTTTCTTCTCGACGCGCTGACTTTGACGGGAAACGCGGAAACGGCTTATACGCTTATGCTCCGCGAGGATTATCCGAGTTGGCTTTACGAGGTGAAATGCGGGGCGACGACCGTTTGGGAACGCTGGGATTCTCTGCTCGAAAACGGGAAAATAAGCGATACGGGAATGAACAGCTTAAACCATTACGCTTACGGCGCGGCGGCGGCTTGGCTTTATAAAACCGCTTGCGGCATAAACGTTAAAGAGGGTTTCGAGGGATTTGAAAGAGCGGAGATCCGCCCCGTGCCTGACGAAAGGCTGGGGTCGGTGTTCGGAGAATACCGTTCTGCTTTCGGCACTTACGCCTGCGGTTACGAACAATCGGAGCGTGGAATAAAGTTCGAGATAACCGTGCCGTATCTCGGGGAAGCGGAATTTTTCGTGCCGACGGGCTGTTCCGCACTCGGTGAAAACGGCAAACGACTGAACGACCGTACCC
>CAKQEE010000187.1 GCA_934230055.1 uncultured Clostridia bacterium | reverse complement strand
CTATAAGGTAGGGGATAGCCTCCTCGAAATTCACGCCGTAAAAATTCGCGTGAACATCCCGCATCGTGAGCTTTATGCTTTCCACCGTGAAGTCTACCGCTATTTGCGTGCTTTCCTTTATGTTTTTACCAATGGCCGTAGCCCCGCAAATCGCGCTTGCGAAAATATCGCCCGTGCCGTGATAAGAAACGGGCAGCTTTTCGCCGTAGCAGTAAAAATACTCGTTGCGACGAGAATCGTACCCGTACGCGCCGAGCTTTTCCTTTTCAAACGAGACGCCCGTAACTATCGCCGTTTTTGCGCCGAGGTTCGTAAGCTTTTTCAAAAGGGCTTTTATATAGTTTTCGTCGTAACCCTCCGCAACGTACGGCTCGCCGAGCATAAGCGTCGCTTCCGTAAGGTTAGGAACGATAACGTCCGCTTTTTTACATAAAACCGTCATTTTCGCGGCGAAAGCTTCGTTAAACCCGCAATACAGTTTGCCGTTGTCCGCCATAACGGGGTCTACGAGAGTAAAGGCGCGTTTACCGCCGAAATCGCGGAAATCGTCGAACAATTTTTCTACGAGCGCGATTTGCTTTTCGGAGCCGAGGTAGCCCGTATAAATCGCGTCGAAGCCGAGCCCCTCCGCACGCCACGCTTCTTCTATAGCGGGAATATCTTTCGTCAAGTCGCGGAAAGTAAAATGCTTAAAAGCGGTGTGCGTGGATAAAACCGCCGTGGGCAGAACCGCCGTTTCCACGCCGAACGCGGAAATTATCGGCAACGCCACGGTAAGCGAGCATTTGCCCACGCAGGAAATATCCTGAACGGTAAGAATTCTTTTCATATTATGCCTCCGATTTAATTTTTTCGGTAATCAGAACACTTCGGAAAAAAGCTCCAAGCCCGAAGCCTTTAAAACCTTTCTTATAACGGCGGGGGCGGTTTTGGGGAAAAATCTCGAAAAAACGCTCATAGACCTTCCGTCAACGCCCATAACCACGCGTTTTTTGCGTTTTGCAATACCTTTAACGATTTTTGCCGCGGCTTTATCCACGGGCATCATAAATCTGTTTATAAGCTTGTTTTCTTTATCGGTAACGGACATTCGTTTAAGAATTTCGGTGCGGATAAAACCGGGGTATATTCCGCCGACGTAAATTTTGCCCTTATATTCTTCCGCGAGCGTTTCCGTAAAGCCTCTTACCGCGAACTTTACCGCGCAGTACATACTTTCGCCGACGACGGCGCAAAGCCCCGCCGCGCTCGAAACGTTCACTACGGCGGGCGCGCTCGATTTTTTTATTATCGGTAAAAGATATTTTACGGAGTTCAGGTTAGATACGAAATCGGTTGCGATTATTTCGTCTATTTCTTCGAAGGAAAGGTTTTCAAACCGCTTAAACGGAAGCATAAAGCCTGCGTTGTTTATAAGAATATCCGGGCGAATATCGGAACTTTCAAGTTCTTTCGCAAAATTTTTCCAGTTTTCGCGAACGGAAACGTCGAAAACTCGGTAAGTGAAATTGCCGCTTTTTTCGCCGAGAGTTTTTTTTACGGCGCGAAGCCTTTGTTCGTTTCTGGCAATGCCGATTATTTTGCAGTCGTATTTTTCCGCAAGAATTTTGGTTACCGCCGCGCCTATTCCGCCGCTTGCCCCCGTGATTATTACCGTTTTGTTATAAAGCCAATTTTTTCTCATAACAATAATTTTAACACCGAAGCGCGTTTATTGCAATTAAAAAACGTAAAGAGGAGGTAAAGTAAAAGAGAAAAATTCGTCAAAAAGAAAATTTGCGTAAAACGGTTGACAAATTCGCTTTTCGGGTTTATCATATATATGAAAATTGAATTTACCCGAAAAAGTGCGAACAAGTAGACCGAACGAGAGTTTTTTAGAGAGCGGGGGCAAGGTGCAAGCCCCGCAACCCGAATTCGGAACCGAAACCGCCGCGCGAGGGAGAGCTGTCGTCGGCTTACAGGCGAAAAGAGCGGTCGCGGAGCTTCGCGGCAATAAAGGTGGAAACGCGGAAAAATATTTTCGTCCTTACGGTAAAACGTAACGGGCGATTTTTTTTATAAACGTTATAAAAACGATAGAAACAAATTGAAAGTAAAGAATATTCGGATATTCGGGAGGTTAGTATGAAAATTATTTTAAAAGACGGTTCTTCGCTGGAATTTTCCGCGCCGATAACGGCGGCGGAAGTGGCGAAAAGCATTTCGGAAGGTTTATACAGGAACGCCGTTTGCGTTAAAATAAACGGCGAACTCAAAGACCTTTCCACGCCCATAGAAGGGGATTGTGAATTGCAGGTGATAACCCTTAAAGATAAAGAGGGCTTGCAGGTTTATCGCCACACGACGGCGCACGTTCTCGCGCAGGCGGTAAAAAAGATTTTCCCCACGTCTAAACTCGCGATAGGTCCTACCATAGAAAACGGCTTCTATTACGATATAGAATTCAAAACTCCCGTCACGCAGGAAGATTTATCCAAAATCGAAAACGAGATGAAGGAGATTATAA
>CAKQEE010000186.1 GCA_934230055.1 uncultured Clostridia bacterium | reverse complement strand
GTCTTATGCCGCCCTTATAAGGTCCTATCGCAGAGTTGAATTGAACTCTGAAACCTCTGTTAACCCTTACTTTGCCGCTGTCGTCCGTCCACGGAACGCGGAAAATAATCTGTCTTTCAGGCTCTACTATTCTTTCAAGCACTCCCGCTTCCACAAGGTCGGGACGTCTTTCGATGACGGGTTCGAGAGAAGAAAATACTTCGGTTACCGCCTGAATAAATTCCGGTTCGCCCGGATTTCTCTGTCTCGTTCTTTCAAGAAGATCGAGAAGATATGCGTTTTTTATTGCCATGATCGTTTCCTCCGTTTTTTAGTGAAAAAATTTTTCTTTCGTTTTTATTTTAGCACAAAACTTGCCACTTTTCGCGGGTATGATTATATAAATTATTTATGACGAATATAAAAATTTTTAATTAAAGCGCAACGAATACACCCGCTAGAAGCACCGCTGCAAATCTACGAATATCGCAAAAAGCAAAATCGCGATAAAGCCGACCGTGTGAATTATTCCCTCCACCTTACGGTTTAACGGTTTTTTCCGAATCCATTCGATTATAGCAAAAAGCGCGCGTGAACCGTCTAGCGCGGGAATAGGCAAAAGATTGAACACCGCGAGGTTTACGCCGATAAAGGAAGCGATATTCATTAGTCCCCAAAGGCTGCCCGCTTTAATCACGTTCGCCGCAACGGAAATGGTGGTTATCGTGCCGCCGAGCGAACTTATACCTATTTTACCCGTTAATAGCTGGTGAAGAACGGTGAACACAGTTCCCGCGAGACGCGCGGAATATTGAAAAGACGCGCCTATCGTATCGAAAAACCCGCGCCGAACGGAAGTCGTTGCAAGCCCATGAGAAAGCAGAGTGCCGTTTTCGTCCTCTGAATACTTTATGCCGAGAGATCTGCACAAAGTGGTTAAATCTTCCACGCTATAAAAAGAAGCGTCGGCACGCAATAAGATTTCGATATTTTTCTTTTCGCCCTTTCTTACGATTTCAAAAGGTACTGTTTCACCCGCCTTTTTACCTTCGATAGCGGAAATCAAATCGGTAACGATAAAGACGTTTTTTCCGTTTACCGATACGATTTTGTCGCGTGAAATAAAAGAATTTTCTTCCGTAAGCGTTATTCCCGAAGGATTTTCGGGAGAAACCTCATAAGCCATAAGCGCGGTAGTTCCGTAGCCGCCGAACATAACGCAAATCAAAAGCAGTGCGAAAATATAGTTCATCGCCGCGCCCGAAACAAGCACGATAAGTCTTTGCCAAGGCTTTCTGTTATTAAAAGCTTTCGGATCGGCTTCGTCTTTATCTTCGCCGAGAAAAGCACAAAACCCGCCGAGCGGCAAAAGTCTTACGGAAAAAATTTCACCGTTCTTTTTTGTTTTGGAAAAAAGCTTCGGTCCGAAACCTATCGCAAATTCTTCTATTCCGAACCCGAGCATTTTTCCCGTTATATAATGCCCGAATTCATGCACGGTGATCATTGCAAGAAGAACGAGAACGGCTATAAGCACGTATCCCGCGTATTGCAAAATTTCCGTAAAGTTTGCAAGAAAAAGAAACTCCATTTAAACTCCGAATTTATTTTTTACGAATTCCGCGCCGTAGTCGTTAGCGGCTTTTAATCCTTCGTAATCGTATGCTTTTCCGCCGCGATAGCTTTCCAACGCGTCGCTTATCGCGCCGTAAATATCGTTATATGCTATTTTATCCTGCAAAAAAAGAGAAACGACTTGCTCGTTCGCGCCGTTTGCCACGGCGGGATAACAACCGCCCGCTTTCGCCGCGTTCACGACAAGCTCGAAGCAAGGGAAACGCTTTTTATCGAGCGGCTCGAAGGTTAGTTTGCCTAATTTTTCAAAATCTAAACCGCGCACGTCCGAAACGAGCCTTTCGGGATAAGAAAGAGCGATCGCAATGGGAATTTCCATTGTGGGATAGCTCATTTGCGCAATTACTGAGCCGTCTTTAAAGCCGACCATGGAATGAACGATGCTTTCTCTGTGAATTATAACCTCTATCTTTTCAAAAGGCGCGTTATAAAGCCATTTTGCTTCCGCAACCTCGAACGCTTTGTTTACGAGCGTGGCGCAATCTACCGTTATCTTCGCACCCATTTTCCAGTTTGGGTGTTTAAGCGCGTCTTTTGCCTTTGCTTTCGATAATTCGCTTTCCGAAAAATCCCTGAACGCGCCGCCGGAAGCGGTTAAAATAATACGCTCGAAAGGCCTATTCATATCGTAATCGAGGGCTTGAAAAACAGCCGAATGTTCACTATCTATCGGTATAATTTTTAAGCCGCGTTTTTTTGCTTCTTCCATAACGAGCGCGCCCCCGACCACAAGGCTTTCTTTGTTTGCGAGCGCAACGTTTTTATTCTTTTTCAGCGCGTCTAAAACGGCGATTATCCCCTTAAATCCGACGAGAGCTACAACGACTATGTCCGCCTCGTCTATAATGGCTTCCGTAAAAGCGTTTTCGCCGTAAAAGCACTCCGCACCCGTGGCTACCTCTCCGTACGAG
>CAKQEE010000185.1 GCA_934230055.1 uncultured Clostridia bacterium | reverse complement strand
GATGTATACCGTTCTTAACGATATGTTTTACTATTACCGAATAAAAAGAGAGGTTTACGAGCCGATTACTCTTACCGCGCTTACACTTACGCGGGAAAGCTATACGGAACCGACCGAAGAGCAATATCGGGCGAAAGCCGCCGCGCTGGTCGCACCCGAACAGGAACTTCGGCTTGCGAAGTATAAAGGCGATATAGAGGACGAGATAAACGAGCTTAACGAGAAAAAGGTGAAGGTTACCGCGAGTTGTATTTCGGACAAAGCGAAAATCGAAAAAAATTACGAGGGAAGCAAGGAAAAAATATTAAAGGAAGTGGCGAAAAAGGGGCTTTCGGGTTCGAGCGTGGCACTTTCTCGGCTGACCGAGTTAGAAAACGAAAAAAACGCCGAGCTTGCCGCGCTGACATCCGCCTGCACCGAAAAGACGAACGAATACTCTTCTCGGATTTCCGCGCTCAACACGAAAAAGTCGAACGCTTCGAACTATTTTTCTTCTGTATGCGAAAAAGAGATTTTGGCAAAGATAGAAGAGCTTAAAGACAAGGAGCGCGAAAAAAAGCGCGAAACGGGAAGGTATAACACGGGGCTTGCGGAAAAGGAAACGAGATACGCGAACACCTTAAAGCAGGCGGACGCAAACCTTCAGCTTAAACACGCGAGCGTTGTGAACGCTTCCGAATATTCCAAAGATCAGCTTGTGGAAATAGGGTATTATGAAGACGTTATTTCCTGCGTGTGCGATTATTACAATACTATGACGGCGTCAGACGCGTTTTCCGATATAAAGAAAGAGGAAAAGCTCGTTGTCTATCTCGACGATTATTATCCCGACGTTTTATACCTTTACAGAACAAAAGCGGGGCTTTAAAAACGCGAACGCATAAGGCGCGGGATTTATTAAAAACGGTATTATAAGCAGAGAAAAGCGGCGGGGTTACTCTTGCCGCTTTACTTTTCGGTTAAAGTATGATAAAATGCGGGTATGCGACGACTGAATCGTTTTTTAACTTTAAATCAATCGGGAGGGATAAAATGACTCGTAAAGTGAAAATAGGGAGCGTGATTATAGGCGGCGGCGAAAAAATAGCCGTTCAGTCTATGTCCGTTTTTAAGCCTTCCGATACGGAAAACGCCGTGAAAGAGGCTGTCGAGCTTAAAAACGCGGGTTGCGATATTCTTCGCTTTTCCGTAAACGATCTAAAAGACGCGGCGGCTTTTAAGGAGATTAAAGAACGCGCGGGGATACCGCTCGTTGCGGATATTCATTTCGATTACAGGCTTGCGATTGCGGCGGTGGAGGGCGGCGCGGATAAAATTCGCATCAACCCCGGAAACGTGGGAGGCGAAAACAACGTTAAGGAAATCGCCCGCGCGCTTATCGAAAGGAATATCCCCGTAAGAGTAGGATCTAATACGGGAAGCATAGAAAAAGATTTTTTGGATAAATACGGAAAGAACGAGGTTTCGCTCGGGGAAAGCGCGCTTAAAAACGTGCGGATTCTGGAAAAGGCGGGCGTAGACAATATAGTCGTTTCCGTAAAGGCTTCTTTCGTGCCGCTTGCGATAAAGGCTTATCGCTACGTTGCCGAGCGGTGCGATTATCCGCTGCATATCGGCGTGACGGAAGCGGGTACCGAATATTCGGGAATAATAAAAAACGCTACGGCTATGGGCGCGCTTTTATCGGAAGGAATAGGCGATACTATTCGCGTAAGCCTTTCCGCGCCGCCTGTAAGAGAGGTTTTGGCGGGGCGGAAAATTTTATCCGCGTTAGGGCTTTTTTCGAAAGAGCCGGAACTTATAGCCTGCCCGACCTGCGGGCGTTGCGAATGGGACTGTATGGGCTTTGCCAAAAAGACGGAAGAGTACCTTTCGGGGGTGAAAAAACACGTTAAAGTGGCGGTTATGGGGTGCGCTGTGAATGGCCCCGGAGAAGCGAAGGACGCGGATATAGGCATTGCCGGCGGTAAAGACGGCTGTATAATTTTCGTTAAGGGCGAACCGATTAAAAAGGTTAAGAAAGAGGACGCGGAAAAAGAGTTTTTCGGGGAGATTGAAAGATGTATTCGATAAAAAGCGGCGCGGAGTTTTTGGAGAAATTGAGAGGAATCGACCCGCGCCTGAAAAATTTAAGGCTAAATTCCATAGAGATAGACAGAAAGGATTTTAAGGTTACCTATAATTTTATTTCGGACGAGGCGGTGGACGAACAGCTTAAAGGAAAGCTCCTCGATAAAGTTTTCGAGGAATCGCCCGAAGAGTTCCGTTCGGTGGAAATTACCGTTAAAAAAATCGTTTCCAACGAAGAACTCGTTTGCGGCGCGATTTTTAATTTCGTTAAAGAAAACTATCCTTCTATCGGAATATTCTTAAAAGAAACCGACGTGGTTTGCGCAAAGGTGGGCGACACGGTAAAGTATACCTTGCGCCTTACCAAAGACGGCGCGGATTACGTGGTGAAGGGCGGCGTTATAAGAAAGCTGAATGATTTCCTCGGCAAGAATTTTTGTTCCGATTTTGCGGGAAATACCGAAATCAAAGAGGCGGAAGAAACCGTCGATCTGACGGACGAAGAAGTTTTTGAAAACGAACTTCAACGAATAGAGCATAGGACGA
>CAKQEE010000184.1 GCA_934230055.1 uncultured Clostridia bacterium | reverse complement strand
GTTATAAGGGTAAGAGATATAAAATAACTCGGCATTTTCCTTAGATATTTCCCTTATCTTAATAAATACAGATACGCGCAAAGTCGTTTAACTCAAAAAACTCGACGAGAAGGCTAAACGCCACGTAAATATCTTCGCTTATACTTTCGGCATTATATCCGCTCTCGTACTCGGCGTGGGAATGTGCCTTTCTATGAATGTTATAGGCGACGGCCCTACTCTGCATTTCGTTCTCGGAATAGTTATAGGACTTGCAGGAATAGCGGGCGTAAGCTTAACCTACCCGATTTATAAAAAACTGCGCGAAAAAGACAAACAAAAATATGCCTCCGATACAATTCGCCTCGCAAACGAAATTTCGGAAGAAAAAAGCGACGAACGCTTAAAATGCTTTAACGAACTTAAAAGAAGCGAGTAAATCCCCGCTTTTTTTATTTTTATAAAAAGCGAACATTTGTTTGACTTTTTGCTTCGGCGGTGATATACTGATTATAATAAAAGCACGGAAAGGTTATTTTATGATTGACGAAAAAAAGCTTGCCATACTTGCCGACGCGGCTAAATACGACGTGTCCTGCTCCTCTTCCGGTTCTCACAGAAATTATAAAAAGGGAGAAACGGGAGACGCAAGCTTTTCCGGCATATGCCATTCTTTTACGCAGGACGGGCGGTGCATATCTCTTCTTAAAATACTTATGTCTAACGATTGCGCTTACGACTGCGCATACTGCTCAAATCGGCGCAGTAATTCCGTGCAGAGGGCGACCGCTTCCCCGCGGGAAATTTGCGAACTCGTTATAGAGTTTTACAAACGAAACTATATCGAGGGGCTGTTTTTATCCTCCGCAATCATAAAAAACCCGAACAACACGATGGAACTTTTGTACGAAACCGTAAGACTTCTTCGCAAAGAGTATCGTTTTAACGGGTATATCCATGTTAAGGGTATCCCCTCCGCGGATAAACTTTTGATAGAAAAAACGGGCTTTTTGGCGGACAGAATGAGCTTTAACATAGAACTACCCACGGAAAAAAGCCTTAAAATGCTTGCGCCGCAAAAGAATAAAAACGCGATAATCGCACCCATGAAAATGCTTGCGACGGAAAGGTATTTCGACGGGAAATTTTACGGAGCAATAAAAAGAAGAAAAGACTTTTTGCCTGCGGGACAAACCACTCAAATGATAATAGGCGCGTCGCCCGAACCCGATTCGCATATCATAAAACTCAGCGAATATATGTATAAAAACTATCGCTTGAAACGCGTTTATTACTCCGCATATCAACCGACGAATTTCGAGAATTCTCTTTTACCCACCGTTCCCGCTTCTAAAATGAGAGAAAACAGGCTTTATCAGGCAGATTGGCTTTTAAGATTTTACGGTTTTACCGCGGAAGAGATTACGGACGAGGGTGGAAACCTTTCCGAAGAATACGATCCGAAGTGCGCTTGGGCGATAAGACATATGGAGCTTTTTCCTATCGAAGTGAACAAAGCCGCCTTTTCGGAGCTTTTGCGCGTTCCCGGCATAGGCGTGCGCTCCGCGATGCGCATTGCGGCGGCAAGAAAATACGCAAACCTTACTTTTGCCGACCTTAAAAGAATGAGAGTTACCCTGAAACGCGCCGCGCACTTTATCACCTGCGACGGGAAGTTTTTCGGAACGGAAAACGTTAATACGGTTAAAGCCTTGCTTATCGCGTCGGAAAACGACGCGCGTTACGAGCAGCTTTCTATGTTTTCGGAACCTCTGTTAAGGCGTGCGAGATCGCAAATATATTCCGAAAAAATCGCAAAAACCTTAACATACTCGGCGAACGACAAGGCGGGCGCGGTTTCGGATTTTGCGCTTCAAACCTCTTCACTTTCCGCTCTTACGGGCGAACTGTAAAAAAGATTATGAACGTTTTTATTATTGACGGCGGTATAAATTCCTTACTCACCTCTGTATTTTATGCTTTTGAAAACAAGGTGCTTCCCGAAGCGATTTTTATAAAGAACTGCGACAGGCAACAAGGATTGTGCGACAACGTTTTTGAAATTAAAGCCGATAACGAAAAAGCTGAAAGAATATCCAAAGTCCTTATCGAATACGGCGGGTACGACGCGATTTTATCCGCCAAAACATGTCTTTGCTCTTGCGATTTTAACGCGCCGATATTTGCTTTTCGGTTTATATATAAAACGATTTACTTAAAAAAGAATATTTTCGGAAACCTTACCGATAGAACGGTATCGGACTTTGTTTACACAGAGAAAAAAGTTTGGACGGAAGCGCACAGAATTAAAGGATTTTTAAGGTTTTCGGAATCCCGCGGCGGCATTATATACGCGAGATTTTCCCCCGACAACGATATTATCGAACTGATTTCTCCGCATTTTCTTAAAAGGCTTTCGGGAATTTCTTTCGTTATTCACGACGTCAAACGCGGAAAGCTTGCAATATCGAACGGTTTTAGTTTGCTTTACGAATCGACGACTTTGCCCTCTTCCTTCGTTCCTTCCGAACGGGAAACCAAATTCGAGGAGCTGTTCAGAACTTACTATAAGGAAATAAATATAGAAACCCGCAAAAACTTAAAACAGCAAGATAATTTTATGCCGAGACGTTACAGAAAATTTATGCCCGAA
>CAKQEE010000183.1 GCA_934230055.1 uncultured Clostridia bacterium | reverse complement strand
ACTTTATCCGCGGAATAACTTTTGATAGAACGAACCCCTTCGAGATAAAGAGCGTCCTCGCCGAAAAGAACCGCCTTGAAAATCGGCTCTTCGGTTATGCCCGCTATACTTAAACATTCTTTAATGCTTTCGATAAACCCCATAAGCGTACCCCGCAAATAAAGTTTATGTATAAGCCGTATTTAAAATACCGAAAGCGCGGCGATTTTTCGCCGCGCTTTACATAATAGTCCCGTTTATTTATTCTCTGCTTTTTTAAGCTCCGCAAGGATTTGCTTTAACAATCCTTCCGTACTGTTTTTTGCCGCTTCTTCCGCTTCCGCCTTTGTCTTTTCTTCTTCCGCGGCTTTTGCGTTTGCGGCTTTCTGCTCGAAATAAGCTATCGCCGCCGCCTTATCTTTGACGCTTATGCCGTTTGCGGCAAGCTCCGCCTTTTCTTCCTTATTAAAACTACGCTTTTTAAGGTCGTTTTTAAGCTTTTCGCTGTTTTCCTTAACGCGGTTTATCGTTTTCACTATAAGGAACAGAACGAAAGCGATGATAAGGAAGTTAATTATGGCGTTTATAAACGCGCCCCAGTCTATGTAAATAGAGTTTGCAAGGTCCACAAGCCCCGTCGTTTCGTCCGTCTTTTTAAAAAGGAACGTATAGACTTCCGAAAGACTGTCCGCGCCGATTATGAGCCTTAAAAGCGCGTTGATGAGCGGCTTTAATATGTTGTTGCTCAAAGCGTTCACTATCGCCGTGAACGCGCCGCCTACGATTACGCCGACAGCCATATCGAGTACGTTGCCGCGCGTGATAAACGTTTTGAATTCCGCAAAAAACTTTTTCATATTTTTCTTTTGCTCCTTTCGTTATTATAAATTTCTATTTTTTCCCGTTTTAAGTTTTACCAGCCTTCTGGTAAGTTTTGCGCACTTTGCGGGAGAAGCCGCCATAAGCGCAAGGTAAAGCTCTTCTTCTTTAATCAAACTTATTTCTCCACTATCGCGGTAACGACGGTTGCAACCGCCATAAGCGCGAGGTACAGCGAAAACCACTTGAAATTCGCCTTCTTTATTATTTTGAGCATAAATTTGATTGCTATGTATCCCGTAATCATTGCGGTTACGACGCCCGCGACAAGCGGAAGCGCGGCTATCTCTCCCGCGGCTTCCCCTTTAATCATCTTAAACCCTTCGAGAAGAGCCGCCGCAAGTATTATAGGCACGCTCATAACGAAAGTGAAATTCGCGTTGCTTTCCCTCTCTACCCCGCCGATAATACCGAAGGTAGAAGTAGTTCCGCTTCTCGAAACGCCGGGAAACACGCCTATCGCCTGCCCGCAGCCCATTATAAGCGCGGTTTTGCAATTTATCGGGTTAATAAGCTCTGCCTTTTTCGCCCGCTTTTCCGCAAACAAAAGTTCCGCGGCGGTAAGAAGAAAGGCTATCGCAAGAAGCCAGATATGTTCCGAAAAAAGCGCGTCAAGGTCGAACGCCACGGCGAATATCACGCCGACCACTCCCGCGGGAACGGTGGCGATAATTAGGTATAGCAGTTTATTGAACGGTTTTTTGAAAAGCCCCAGAATCTCTTTCCACAAAACGATTATTACGGGAATAAGCGTGCCGATATGTAGCATTATGCTGTAAAAAGTTACGTTATCGCTTATGCCGAACCAATGCTGAATAAGAATAAGATGTCCGCTCGACGATATGGGCAAAAACTCCGCAAAGCCCTGCACCGCGCCGAGAATTATAGCTTGCCAAACTTCCATAAACTCCCTCCGTTCGATACTAAAATATTATATTTAGGTTTCCGCAAAAAATTGACCCGACTTTCGGAAACGTTTAGAATCTGCGCGGATTATTTGTTTTTCGCCTCTTGATCGGCGTTTATAAGCTTCAAAAACTCTTTAACCGCAAAGGTTAAGTTATCCGTTTTAGGAAGACACAACCCTATCGCGCGGGTGGGCAGCGCGGGAGAAGTGACTATTTCTTTAAGGCTTCCGCTTTCCAACTCGTGCGAAACGAATTCTTTCGGTATGCACGCTATACCTATACCCGACTTTGCAAGCTCCGACATAAGTTCCAAAGAAGCAAGCTCTATTTCGGGGTGCAGATGTATGCCCTGCGAATGAGCAAAAGACACTATCGCCTGACGGGTGGAAGTGGAAAGTTCCAACATTAAAAGAGGATAGTCCTGCAACCTTCTTAAATCCACTACGCCGCCGAACAGCTCCGAAAATCTGTCGCTCGCGACGAAAGTATCGTGAAGCTGCATAACGGTGGATAAAAGGTTTACGTCCGAATCGTCTATCGGAAGATTTACAAAGCCTATATCCCCTTTTTTATTCTTTAAAAGCTCTATCGTCTCGCCCGAAGTGCCGTTTTGAAGAATAAGGTTCACGTCCGGATAAAGCTCGTGATACTTTTTAATGTAAGGGAGCAGAAAGTGCGTGGCAACCGTATCGGAAGCGCAAATTCTCACCACGCCCGTGGCGGTGTCTTTAAGCTCCGCATACTTGCTTTCCACCTGTTCGAAAAGCTTTAACGCCTGTTCCACAAGCGGGAAAATCTGTTTGCCGCCCGTTTCGGAAAGTTCCATTCCCTTATGCGTTCTGACGAAAAGTTGCCCGCCGAGTTGCGTTTCGA
>CAKQEE010000182.1 GCA_934230055.1 uncultured Clostridia bacterium | reverse complement strand
GCCCCAGATCGAGCAAAATCCCCGCGACCGTGCAGGGGTGAATAAAATACTCTTCCCCGCTTGCGCGCTTTTGATTTTCGTGCGCTTTTTTTGCAAAGTCGTAAGCCTTTTCGGTGAGTTCCAAATCTTTGCCCGTATAGGTAGATTGTAAACGTTCGTAAACATCCGTCATTTTGCAACCGCCTCTTTTACGGCTCTGTATATAGCCGAATTTTCAAGCGCGGACTTAACCCGCGCGTCGTACGTAAGCCTGCCGTTTTCCGCTTTAAATATGCCGAGTTCTATAAACGTTTCCGCGCAAAACACGAACTGCGCGGGCGAAAAGCTTGGTTTATATTCCGAATAAGCTTCCGCAGAACCGACGAAAGCTTTGCCGTTTAGTGTAAGCATATAAGAAAAAACTCTCGCGAATTCGTCTCGCTCGACTGAAATGTCGCGTAGAAACCGCGCGAAGCCGCTTAAATTTTCGTTCACGCTTACGGGGAGCGAAAAATCTTTCAACGCAAGCGGCTTGTCGAGATAGACTATTTCGCCGTGTTCGCCGCAAAGCTCTTTCGGGGAAATCACCACGCAGTCTGCGGCGGAACGCTCGGGCGGGCGGAAGAAATAGATCTCGGGGCGCTTGCCCTCTTCGTCCTCGCCGTTTTCGCCGTACCCGTAATATTTAAGGTTTTTATAATCGGAAACAGCGTATACGGTGCCGAGTCCTTTTTCTATCGGTTTTACATCGAAAGACGTTGTTTTATCGGCGCATTTGTCCGATAGTTTATCGCCGCCGTTTTCGTTTTTCCGCTCCGCAACCTTTTTAAGTTCGTTTCTTATAACGAACGGATCTAAAACGGAAAGGTCGCCTTTATCCGCCAGAACGTTTTTAACGAAGCCTTTAACGTATTCCTTGCCGTTAAAAACCGAGCGGTTAATTTCAAAAATCACCGTCTTTTTTACGGGCAGCGCAAGCGTTCCTACGTTTTCGCCCCCGCCGAAATCGAGCATTTCCCCCGCTTCCGCGTTGAAAGTATAATGCGGAGAACCTTTTTTAAGCGGGCGGGAAATAACGCTTTCGCAAATTTCCGCGGCGAAAAGCGGTTTTCTGTTCCCCACGCCGAAAGGCTCTAACAAATCGAGTTCTTTTGCAAAACGTTCGTCTATTTTCCCTTCTATCTTCCATTCCGCAGAAACGGTTTTTTCCGCTTTGGAAAGCAGCTTTTTTTCGCGCACGTAAGCGCAAAGCGCGGCGCGAAGCGGTTCGTAATTTTCTTTGGTTACGGCAACGCCCGCCGCTTGCGAGTGTCCGCCGAATTCCTGACAATAGCTTTTAACTGCGCAAAGAGCCTCGAAAATATTCACTTCGGGAACGCTTCTGCAAGAGCCTTTATAGCCGCCTTCTACCCCCGCGAACACTATGACGGGGCGGGAAAAATCTTCCGAAAGCCGAGCCGCCACTATGCCGATAAAGCCCGTGCGCCACTTTTCGCTCGCAACTAAAATCACGGGGTCGAAAAAGGAATTTTCGCGATGAATTATCTCTTTCGCCTCTTTATACATTTCGTCGCATTCAGCCTGCCGCCGAACGTTATACGCGGAAAGCTTTACGCATTTATCGAAAACCTCGTTTTCTTTATCCGAAGTAAACGCTTCGAGCGCGGTGCGCGCGTCGCCCATTCTGCCGCCCGCGTTAAGCCTCGGCGCGACCTGAAAAGCAAGCGTTTGCGCGGTAGCTTTTTTGTTGTCTCCGAGAAGGTTCTTAAACACCGCTCTCGTTTTCGGCGAATTTATAAGTTTAAGCCCCTCCGCAACGATGGAACGGTTTTCTTCTATCAACTCCATACTGTCCGCAACGGTGGCAAGCGCGGCTAAATCCAAAAACTCGTCCGCTTTTTCGCCGAGCAGCGCGCGAGAAAGTTTATAAGCGACGCCCGCGCCGCAAAGCCCGTTAAAGGGATATTTCTGCCCTGCGATTTTCGGGTTGATTTTTATACAGTCGGGCAAAATTTCGGGCGGCTCGTGGTGGTCGGTTACAATCACCTCCACGCCGCGTTTTTTAAGTTCTTCTATTTTTTCCGCATCCGAAATGCCGCAGTCAACCGTTATTAAAAGGTTTATTTGCTTCCTTTTAAGAACTTCCTCAACAAGCGAAAGATTAAGTCCGTAACCGTTTTCACGTTCGGGAACGATTTTATCGGCGATTATGCCGAACTCTTTAAGAGCCTTCGTCAGTATCGCCGTGGCGCAAATTCCGTCCGCATCGTAATCGCCGAACACAAGGACGTTTTCTCCGCTATCCCTTGCGCGCGTTATGCGGGAAACGGCTTCTTCCATACCGGAAAGAAGCAACGGATCTCCGAAAGCGGACTTATCGGGAGAGATAAACTTGCGGGCTTTTTCCTTATCGGTCGCGCCGCGGAAATATAAAAGCCTTGCGGTATCAAAAGTAACGCCGAGTTTGCCCGCGAGCATACTTATCGCGAGCGTTTCCCGTTCGTTCGGCGTTTTTCCGTACAATAGCTTCATATAATAATCTCCCGTGTAAAATACGATAAGGCGGAATAAATTTTTCCGCCTTATAGCCGTAATGCCTTAATTAACTTTGTAATCCGCAACGCAAATTAACGTTTGTTTTTCTTGATTGCCGCATACAGCACAGGCG
>CAKQEE010000181.1 GCA_934230055.1 uncultured Clostridia bacterium | reverse complement strand
GGCGTATATAGGCGAAATCGTTAAAATATATCAAAGAACGGAAGATTGATTTTTAACGCGGCGAAATAACTTGACACTGTCAATTTGTTATAAAAACGCGCGTTTTTTTTGACACTTGCGTGAATAAAGTAGTATACTGAATGTAAGTGGCGGCGGGTTTTCGCGCGTTCGCGGAGAAAAAGGAGAAGAAAAATATGGCGATAAATTATTTAACGATAGCCGCAATAGCGATTTCTGTACTGTGTATCGTAATAGGGCTGTTGCTCGGGTTGTTTCGCGGGTTTTCGCGCTCCGTCGTTAGGCTTATTCTGGTTGCGGCAAGCGCGGTTGCGGCGTGGTTCTTGCGCCCGATTATTTCCAAAACGCTTATGGGGCTTGAAATAGGCGGAAAGTCTATCAATTCAGTTCTTGCGGAAGCGTTTGCGGGCGACGTACCTCAGTCCGTGGTAACGCTTACGTACGCGCTGGTGGAAATTATGATAGGGCTTTTGGCGTTCATAATAGTGTTTTTCGTTCTTAAACTGCTGACCTATCTTATACTGTTCCCCATAATCAAAATATTTTTGGGTAAAGAAAAGAAGGGCAGACTTCTCGGTGCGCTTATCGGAACGATTCAGGGCGTTTTCGTTGCGTTTTTGGTTTGCGTGCCTTTTACGGGCATCGTAGGCGAGCTTAACAACATTGCGGCGATAGATTTTTCCGCTATCAGCGAAAGCGGTTCGGGCGAAACGGCAACCAACCCCGTAAGAGAGATGCTCGACGGCGTGGGTATAACCGAAGATATGATAGACGAATATATCACTTCGCCCGTCGGCGATATTTACTTAAAAGCGGGTAAGCCCCTATACGTTGCCATGACCACCACGACGGACAAAAACGGCAAAAAAATCACCCTTTCGGCGGCTGTCGGCGCGGCGAAAAACGGCGTTAAAATGGCGGCAAGCACCAAAGATATTATGGACAAAATGCAGGAAATAAGCAGCGAGGGCGGCGCGACGGAAGAGAATATAAGCACGGTTTGCGATAAGCTTAAAGAGCTTGACGAAATTAAAAACGACACGACGGAAGACGAAGCGGAAATCATAAATTCCGTTATAAAGGACGTTATAGAAACGGTGGCTTCGAGCGGCGCGACGGAAGAAGAGAAAGATAAGATAAAAGAAACGATAAACAATCTCGGCGAACAGATAGATATTAAGCAGATAGAATTCGGCGCGGCGGCGGACGCGGTGGAAACGATAGTTAAAATCGCGGACGTCAAATCGACGGAGAATCCCGAAAAGCCGAGTGAAAAAAAGGAAATAACCCAAGAGGACGCCGATAAAATAGTAAACGGTCTTGCCAAAAACGAAATGCTGGTAACCATTCTCGAAACGCAGCTCGCGGGCGGAAACGGCGGCACTTTGGTTCAGATAAGCGAAGAGGATAAGAATAAATTTTTAACCGCGATAGATAACGTGGAAGAAGGAACGGTTTCCGAAGAATACAGAGAGAAAATGAAACAGCTTTTAGGGCTTGTTTCGAGCGGAGATTAGGTTGAAATTCCCGAAATAACGGGCAACGGGCTGAAAACGAACGCGAAAAGAAGAGGAGCTTAATGGACGAAATAAAGATAACATTCGTGTGCTTCGGCAACATATGCCGCTCGCCGATGGCGGAATTTTTGATGAAAGATTTTGTTAAGGACGAGGGCAAAGAGGATAAATTCATAATAGATTCCGCGGCTACGAACGGTTGCGAAGAGGGTAGCCCCGTGCATCGCGGCACCGCCCGTATTCTGGAAAGAATGGGGATAGATTTTTCCGAAAAGCGTGCGAGAAAGCTAAAAGCTTCCGACTACGACAAGTCCGATTTATTTATCGGTATGGACGAGGGGAATATCCGCGATATGAAAAGGATTTTCGGCGGCGATCCCGATAGCAAGGTTAAAATGCTTCTGGATTTTACGGGCGAAAAAAGAGAGGTCGCGGACCCTTGGTATACGGGCGATTTTGAAAAGACCTTTACGGACGTTACGCGCGGTATCCGCGGATTGTACGAATATCTTAAACAAACTAAAAGAATATAGAATATTTTAAGTAAAGAACCTTGTTGCGGAAAAATTTGCGGCGGAGTTCTTTATTTTTTTTCGCACTTTTTCCGCGCGGCGATTTTGCGCTGCGGAGATTTTTGCCGAAAAGTATTTTTTATTAAAAAAAGAATTTAAAAAAGGGTTTTCGGAATTTGCGGCGTATTTATATATGTATCAAATAAAGCTTCGGGGGAAAACGCTTTGAAGGAGAGAACTATTCTTATAGAAAAACAATTTCTGTCGCCTTACGCCACCCGTTCGGACAAGACGGAGGGGCGGCTTCGGGAAGAAAAGCCCTGTCCTATGAGAACGGATTTTCAAAGAGACAGAGACAGAATAATTCATTGCAAAGCGTTCAGAAGACTTAAAAACAAAACGCAGGTTTTCTTTTCGCCCGAGGGAGATCATTACAGAACACGCCTTACGCACACGCTTACCGTGTCGCAGGTGGCAAGGGCGATTTCCCGCGCGATAGCCCTTAACGAGGACCTTACGGAAGCAATAGCGTTAGGACACGACCTCGGTCACACCCCGTTCGGTCATTCGGGAGAGCGGATACTAAACAGACTTAACCCCGCGGGGTTTTGCCATAACGTGCAGTCG
>CAKQEE010000180.1 GCA_934230055.1 uncultured Clostridia bacterium | reverse complement strand
ATATGCCGTCCACAAGCGAGGGGAACTGGCAATTTAAGTTGCAACGCATACCGAAAGAACAAGATTTATTTAATTTTTGTGAATTGGTAAAATCTTGCGAAAGAAGGCCGTAATTCAATTACAATTTATATTCCGGATGCGGATTGTACACCTTATAACCGACTTATCCCGACAAGCGTTGGGAGTTTTGGTTTTCCGTGCCGATGGGAACGCTAAAACAATACATAAAATTCAATAGGTATTACGCTCCCGAAGATTGTTCCGAAGAAAAGTTCCAAAAGGATATGGAAGAAGAATTCCCGAGAAAAAGGGTATGGTTCAAAATCGGCGTCATCAATGAAAGCGGTTACGTTATGATTTTTCTTGACGATACCGTGCTTGTGCGCAGAAGCCCTGATATGAAAGGGGATTTCTTTCCGGACTCTCGGTTAGACAGAACACTTGAATTTTTGAGTCAGGTAGTCGCTAACACCGTCGGAATGTTGCAACAAGGCGTATATAACGATTATGTTAAAAAGGGATTGCCTTACGAAAATAGAAAAGGGCTTATCAACCGCGCGCTCTATTGGAAACTTGTCCCGAAAAGTAAGAAACACGATCGGGACGGGTTAAAGGAAAAAGAGATAGATAAACTCATTAAGCATATCAAGAACGGTAATGACTTATTTGAGACAAAGGCGGCGGAGCGAAAATAGTTTCGCTTACGAAATACGATATAGAAGTCGGGTGTAACGAATGAAAAAATTAAAAAACGTTTTAACGTGCGTTCTTGCATCTGCCGCCTTCTTAAAGATAGTTGCGCCTTGCGACGAGAATAAGAAGGCGGTCTGTGTTTTTTAGTAAAATTCGAACGCCCGCGGGAAATGCTTTTCGCATATCCCGCGGGCGGTTTTAAATAAAATTGACGAAAGTCAGAGAAAGTTTGCGAAAGTTCGCGCCCTTGCCTTTTAAATTATATTACAGCCGAATTTCCGCTTCTTTTTCTGCTTGTAATTTTCTTCTGAATTCCCAAACGGAGATTTCTCTGTCTGCTTCCGTCAGCTTTTCGTTGCATACTTGTTTGATATTTTCGCAATTCTGATCGGCTTTTTTGGAAACGCCCTTAAATATTTTTGTTGCAATCAACAAAACGGTGGCAATACCGTAATTCAAAAGCATTAAACCAATAGATAACGTACGTGAAATCGAAAATACGCCGACGAGCATCAAAACCCCGGCACAAATCGAACAAGTTCCGCCGCCTATATTGAATACATTTTTCCATAATTTAGCTTTAGATTTCTTTTCGGCGTCTTTGTGATAATCAAGTAGAAAGGTCTTGTAATCTTTAAGTTCTTCTTCCGTCATATTCGACAAGTCTTTGTTTTTGATTTCTTCTAATTCCTGTTTTAATTCCATAAGTAACGCTCTCTTTAATTTTTATCCTTGAAAATTTTTTGCTCTTGCTTACACTTCGCCTTCGGCAAACCGCAAATAAAGCCGTATTTTGAAATACTGCGTTCGAAAACCCTTGCGGGGCAAGTTTTCTCGCTTGTATTATAACGTTGCGCGGCTTGCAAAGATAAATCTTTGCCCTTGCTGACGCAAGACTTATTTGCTAACCGCAAATAAAGCCGTATTTTGAAACACTGCGCTCGAAAACCCTTGCGGGGCAAGTTTTCTCGCTTGTATTGTAACATTTTGCCGTTATATTGTCAAATGTTAGCGGTTATAAATATATCCAAGCAATGTTATGCAATGTTATAAAATAATATTGAATAACCGCATTTTTGACGGAAAATATTCGGAAAAGTCGGAAAATTGCTTAAACGTAGTTTTGGTATAACCAAAAAATTTTGCATAAACAACATCGACGCTTTTCGAATAAGTTTAGTTCGTAAATATTTTGTAAATATAAAATTCAGAAGGGGCGTTTGTTCGGAAAAACGCCTTTTTTCTTTTTTAATAGGAAAGCCGTAACGGCGGCAGTTATTCGATAACCGCAATTTTTAAATCACAGCGGGCGAAGAAGCCGTTTTTTACACCGTATAAAAGAAAATTATGCTTAAATCGCTTGATTTTTTCGGAAAGAGATGCTATCATATATATGCTTGACGATAGACTTGACTTATGAGAACGGAAGCCCGTTCTCATATTTTTATGTGGGGTGCTTTTATGAAAGTGAAATCTGCGGAGGAAATCAAAGAATTTTGCCGAAAATATGCCGACGATCTGGGACTTACCGTTGCAAAAGTAGAGTTTAAGCAGGGTAAAAACCCCGTTCTCACCGTTTTTATAGACAAAACGGGCGGCGTAGACCTCGATACCTGCGAAGCTTTTCATCGCGCGGTATACGAACCCATAGACGAATTAGACCCCACTTTCGGAGAGCCTTATACGTTCAACGTTTCCTCGCTCGGAGCGGACAGACCGTTCGTTACCGAAGAAGATTTTGCCTCTCATATAGGCAAAAAGGTGGAAATTCGCTTAAAATCGCCCGTTCACGGGAAAAAATATTACGAAGCGATACTCCTTTCTTATTCGGGAGAGGCGATAGCGTTCAGAGTGAACGAAAAAACTGCTTACACCGCGGATATGAAAAACGTGGAAACAGTAAGCGAATTTATAGCTTTTGAATAATTAAGGTTGCGTGGCTTTTAAAACGCGCTTTATAAGGAGATAAGTATGATAAATCAGGATTTTTTC
>CAKQEE010000179.1 GCA_934230055.1 uncultured Clostridia bacterium | reverse complement strand
TCTACAAGCAGGGCGATTTTATGGACCTTTGCCGCGGACCGCATCTTCCTTCCACCGGCAGAATCAAAGCGTTTAAGCTTACTTCCATTACGGGCGCGTATTGGCGCGGCAACGAAAAGAACAAGATGCTCACCCGTATTTACGGCACCGCGTTCGAGAAAAAAAGCGAACTCGAAGACTATCTTAACGCGCTCGAAGAGGCGAAAAAGCGCGACCATAACAAGCTCGGCAGAGACCTCGGAATATTCATGACGGAAGAGGTTATCGGTCAGGGGCTTCCCATACTTATGCCGAAGGGCGCAAAGATTTTGCAGATCCTTTCACGCTTCGTAGAGGACGAGGAAGAAAAGCGCGGCTTTATGATAACCAAAACTCCGAACATGGCAAAAAACGACCTTTACAGAATTTCGGGGCATTGGTATCATTATCGCGATAAAATGTTCATTATCGGCGACGAAAATTCGCCCGAAGCAATGGCTCTCCGCCCGATGACCTGCCCGTTCCAGTATCAGATATACAAAAACGGCTTAAAGAGCTACAGAGACCTTCCTTGCAGATACAGCGAAACCGCCACGGAATTCCGTAACGAAGCGAGCGGCGAAATGCACGGTCTTATAAGAATACGTCAGTTCACCCTTTCGGACGGACATATTATTTGTACCCCCGAACAGGTAGAGGACGAATTCAAGCGTTGCCTCGATTTAAGCTACTACTTCCTCGATTGTCTCGGTATGAGAGAGGACGTGACCTTCCGCTTCTCGAAGCGCGGACTTAACAAAGAAAAGTATATAGATAACGACAAGGCTTGGGACGAAACGGAAGCCTTGATGAAAAAAATTCTCGACGACATCGGCATAGACTACGTGGAAGCGGAGGACGAAGCCGCCTTCTACGGTCCGAAGCTCGACGTTCAGTCTAAAAACGTTTACGGTAAAGAAGATACCATTATAACCATTCAGTTAGACTTTGCCGCGGCGCAAAGCTTCGATATGACCTATATAGACGAAAACGGCGAAAAGCAGTATCCGTTCGTAATACACCGTTCCAGCATCGGCTGCTACGAAAGAACGCTCGCAATGCTTATAGAAAAATACGCGGGCGCGTTCCCGTTCTGGATTTGCCCCGTTCAGGTTAAGGTTTTAAGTCTTACCGACAGAACGGCAGACTACGCTAAAAAGCTGGTGGAAGAGCTTCGCACGGCGGGGCTTCGCGCAGAAGCGGACGTAAGAAACGAGAAAATAGGGTATAAGATAAGGGAAGCTCAACTCGATAAAATACCTTATATGTTCGTCGTCGGCGACAAAGAAGCGGAAGAGGGTACCGTTTCCGTCCGTTCGAGAAGCGAAGGCGACCTCGGCGCGTGCGAGGTGGACGATATTATCGCCCGCCTTGTGGAAGAGGACAGAACCAAAAAGGTTAAATAACGAAAACGGGGAAAGCGTTTGTCGCGCTTTCTCCTTATTTTTTGCCGCAAAAAGGGCAATATATGACTAAAATAAGCTGTTGTATTATTTATTTCGATTGACAATCGCAAGCATAGTGTGCTAAAATAATCGAGAAAAAAGGCTGATTAAAGCGAAATTAAATTTCGGAGGTTTAATTATGAATAAAAAGACCATAAGAGACGTAGACGTAAAAGGTAAAAGATGCCTTGTAAGGGTAGACTTCAACGTCCCCATGAAAGACGGCGTCATCACCGACGAAACGCGTATCAACGGCGCGCTTCCCACCATTAAATATCTTATCGAACACGGCGCGAAAGTTATTCTTTGTTCGCACATGGGCAAGCCGCACAACGTGCTTACCCCCGGTTTCGGTTTAAACAAGAAAGAGAAAAAGGCTGTCGAAGCCCTTCCCGAAGCGGAAAGAGCGGCGGCTACCGCAGAATATCTTAAAAAAGCGGAAAAAGACAGGGAAAAATATTCTCTCCGTCCCGTTGCGGAAAGACTTTCCGAGAAACTCGGACAGAAAGTTACTTTCGCTACCGACGTAGTCGGCGCGTCCGCGGACGAAGCCGTTAAAAACATCAAAGAGGGCGAAGTCGTTCTTCTCGAAAACACCCGTTTCGAAGCGGGCGAAGAAAAGAGAGACGAAGCTCTTTGCAAAAAACTCGCTTCTTATTGCGACGTTTACGTAAACGACGCGTTCGGCACCGCTCACCGTTCGCACGCGACCACCGCGGCTATCGTGGAATACGGTTTCGTAAAGACCGCCGTTTGCGGCTTCCTTATCGAAAAAGAGCTTTCCGTTATGGCGGACGCTTTGGAACACCCCGTTCGTCCGTTCGTGGCGATTCTCGGCGGCGCGAAAGTTGCGGATAAGCTTAACGTTATCAACAATCTTCTCGAAAAGTGCGACACGCTCATTATAGGCGGCGGTATGTCTTATACATTCTTGAAGGCGAAGGGTTATGAAGTAGGTAAATCTCTCGTAGATACCGAAAAGACGGAATACTGCCTCGAAATGATGAAAAAGGCGGAAACTCTCGGCAAAAAATTCTATCTCCCGCTCGACGTGGTAACGGCGAAAGATTTCCCCGATCCCATCGACGCGCCGGTTGAAACCTTTATTTACGATATAGATTCTATCCCCGCGGACAAAGAGGCTCTCGATATAGGTCCCAAAACCCGCGAACTTTATGCGGAAGCGGTTAAGAACGCAAAAACGGTTATCTGGAACGGACCTATGGGCGTTTCCGAAAACCCCTGCTT
>CAKQEE010000178.1 GCA_934230055.1 uncultured Clostridia bacterium | reverse complement strand
TAATCTGCCCGCAAGATAAAACAAATTCACCGCACCGGAAACGCTTTGCTTGTATTTCATAACGGATTCGATGTTTTTCCCCCACTCCGTAAGCTTGAGATCTCTCGTATCGTAATCGAATGCAAGCGGAGTCTGTAACGTTTCGTGCATCTTCTTTAAGTTATCCTCTTCAAACATATATTTCAAAAACTTTTTCGCGTTGTCCTTGTTTTTGCTGTTAGAGGGAATAAAAAAGAACTCCGTCGGATAGTTTACGTTTACCGTTATTTCTTTTCCTTCCAGAGCGGGTACGGGCGCAAAACGGTAGTTAAAGGTATTTTCGTTGATGTTCGCACGCATTTCGGACTCGAACCACGAACCAGAAAAACACATGAGCGCGTGACCTTTAAGAAAGTACGAATATCCGTCCGTATGAGAAGTGCGAAGCATCTGCGGTACGGAGGTAGAAGAAGCTCCGTTCTCCGGGTCCAAAAGATCGTAAATCGCTTCAAGGGCTTTTGCGCGTTCGGGACTTGCGAATAAGTCCGCGCTTAATTCTTCCTGCTCGAAATAAGAAACGTATTTATCGTAATCGCCCTGCGCCCAAAGGGTTTTGAAAGTATCCATAAGATCCGTTTCGGAATTGCCCCAGATTATGCCGTAAGTCTTATCCTTGCCGTTCCACTTGTAATCTGCGGAAGAAACCGCTTTCGCGAGTTTTACGAGTCCTTCCCACGTCGTGGGAAAAACGTTGCTTTCCGCGATTTTCTTTTCGTAAAGGTCGTTCAGCATATCCTGATTATAAACGATGCCCGTCGGACAATACGAAACCTGAATTATATATCTGTGATCGCCTATTTTGCCGAGATTCTTTATCGGTTCCGCGATTTTACCGTTTATGGTGGATCCGTCCGCATACGGCTCGTTACACAGGTCCGTTAAATCCTCTATCGTGTCGGTTACCACCCAGTTAAGCCAGTCGTAAGTGTTGCAGGACATATAGATATCGTCTTGCGCTTCGTTGTTCGGCATAGAAGACGAAAGGTCCGTATCGAGCAGTTTATCGCTGACGACGTTTACCGTAATACCCGTTTCGTTATAAAAATCGTCGGTAAGATTTTTTACAAAGTCCTCGCCGAGCCCGCACTTTAACAGCATTACGTTTACTTCTCCGTTTTCGCCCGTTCCGCCATTACCGCCGCCGCAACCGGCGAGCGATATCGCCGAAATTGCCGCAAGTATTGTCGCTAATATTCTCTTTTTCATTAGTTTTCTCTCCTTTTTTTGAAAATCATCGCTGCGACCGCCGCGACCGCCAAAACGACCGAAGCTTCGCCGCCGACGCTGCTTTTACAGCCGCCGTCTTTCTTGCCCGCGTTGAGGGTTATTTCCGAACCGTAGAAAGTGCCGTATTCGTTGACGATTTTCGCTCTCACCGTTATTTCGCCGTCACTCTCGCTGTAAAGTCCGTCGCCCTCTATCCTCGCTTTGCCTTTCACTATTTCGTAGGTCACCTCGTCGAACGCGGTGGGCATATCAGTTTCGCAGGAAAGAGTTGTTTTTTTACCTTTCGCGACAATCGTCTTGTTGCTTTTCGTAGTTAAAACGGGCTGTTTTCCGGAATTTGTCGCCGCGGTTATCGTCACGGTGCTGTCGCCCGCGCCTTCGACGAGTCCGCAAAAGTATGTTCCGAGTCCGGACTTTTTGTCTATGCTGTCCTCGATAACGAGTTCGCCGTTCACTTTAAGGAACACGAAAACTCCCGAAGCCACTTTTTCTTCCGCAACGTAATAATCCACGCAACCGACTTCTATTTCATACGTTTCGCCCGTTTTAAACGGAGAATCCTGCGACATAGAACCGACTAAAATACGATCGTCGGCGATATGAATCACATATCCGCTCGCGGCGTTCGTGCCTTTTCCCCTGAACGCGAAAGTGCAACCGAAATCTTCGCCCGTGAACTTTATTTTCATTTTTACGGAATAGCCGCCGTTATTCGCGCGAAGGTTTGTAGCGTTTATCATCGATTGAGAAGCGGAGGTAACGTCGCCCTCGATTTTGGTATAGGTTTTGCCGTTTCCTATCGGAACGATATCCGAAATATCGTACTTATCGTAATTTTCCTCTCTGCGAAGTTGCGGAGAATAAAAGCTCATTGCACCGATCTCAATCGTTTCTCCGTCTGTCGTACGCGTTTTGTCCACGCTCATAAGAGTAAAGTCTTTAACGTCTTTTTCCTGCCACTTAACGAAGTCCACGTCTATGCGCGCGGTGTTAAACGGAGCTTGATAAATACACACGTCGCCTGCTTCGGAAACGTTGTTTTCGCCCGTCATCAGACATTCTGCGTAAGCCTGCTTTTCTCCCTGAATAACGTTCACGAAAAACACGAAGCCCTCTTTTCCGTAAGAATCGGCTTTGTTCACCGCGCCGAACTCCACAAAGAATTCGCCTTCTTCAAGTACGAACTCGTTGTTGACGAACGCCGCCACGAGCGGAGAATTTTGCAAACCGTCGGTAAAGAAATCAAACCACAAACATTCCGAAACGTCCGTTTCGGCGGCTTTTTTCCCGCAGTAGCGCAGTCTTACGACGGGCGCGCCCTGTTCCGGCCAGTAATTGCCGTTATCGGTCTCGCTTCTTATTTCAAATGCGAGATAAACGTCGCCGCCGCCGTATACCGAGCGGAATTTAATCTGCGGTTCTGCTTTTTTGCCGATAATCTTTATCGACTTGCAAAACA
>CAKQEE010000177.1 GCA_934230055.1 uncultured Clostridia bacterium | reverse complement strand
ACCGACGACCGCGCTCGACGTTACCATTCAGGCGCAGATTTTCGACCTTTTGCGCGACGTAAAAGAAAAAATCAGCGGCAGTATAATGCTTATAACCCACGACCTCGGCGTTATTGCGGAGATGGTGGACTACGTTGTGGTTATGTACGCGGGCAGAGTGGTGGAAAAGGGTACCGTAAGAGAAATATTCAAAAATCCTATGCACCCTTATACGATAGGCTTGCAGAAGAGTAAGCCCGTCGTAGGCAAAGAAGTGGACAGACTTTACAGTATACCGGGCAACGTTCCGAACCCCGTAAATATGCCCGCAACCTGCTATTTCAGAGACCGTTGCAATATGCGTTGCGAGGAGTGCAAGGGCGAATATCCGCCCATAGTCCAGGTTTCTCCCACGCATTTCGTGGCTTGTTACCGCGCGTTAAAGGAGGGCAAAAAAAATGATAAGTAATTCTAAAAAATCAAAAAAAGAACGCGTTTTGCCCGAAGAAACGGCGGCAAAGTCCGCTACCGAAGATAACGCGAACGATTCGGGAGAAAAATACGTTTTAGAGGTGAAAAAACTTAAAGAGTATTTCCCGATTTCCAAAAATCTGCTAAAAAAGAATACCGTATATTTAAAAGCGGTAGACGGTGTTTCGCTCAAACTTAAAGCGGGGCAGACGATAGGTATAGTCGGCGAATCGGGTTGCGGCAAAACCACTCTCGGCAGAACGATTTTAAGATTATACGAACCGACGGACGGCGAAATCATTTTCGACGGAGTGCATATCGAAAAGCTTAAAGGCAACCAGTTAAGAAAACTTCGCCCGAACTTTCAGATGATTTTCCAAGACCCGTATTCTTCGCTTTCTCCGAGGCTTACGGTAGGCGAAATCGTCGGCGAAGCGGTTAAGGTGCATAACATCGTTCCGAAAGAACAGTATAAAGAATATATCGTAGACATAATGAAGAAATGCGGATTGCAACCGCACTATTTCGACAGATACCCGCACGAATTTTCCGGCGGACAAAGACAGCGTATCTGTATAGCGAAGGCTCTTGCGTTAAAACCGAAGCTCGTTATTTGCGACGAACCTGTTTCCGCGCTCGATGTAAGCATTCAGGCGCAGATTATCAATTTGTTCAAAGATTTGCAGGAATCGGAAAATCTTTCGTATATATTCATATCTCACGACCTTTCCGTCGTGGAACATATTTCGGACGAAGTGGGTGTTATGTATCTCGGAAATATGGTTGAATACGGTTCTAAACGCGAAATGTTCGATACGCCGCTTCACCCTTATACGAAAGCTTTGTTTTCCGCTATTCCGATACCTGATCCGGACAGCAAAATCAAAAGAATCGTTTTGCAGGGCGATATTCCTTCGCCCGCGAACCCGCCCAAAGGGTGCAAGTTCCATACGCGTTGCGTAGAATGTATGAGCGCGTGCAAATTCAAAGAACCCGAATTTAAGGACGTAGGGAACGGGCATTTCGTCGCTTGCCATAAGTACGACGAAGAAGTTATGTCTAACATGGCTTATTACGATTCTCTCGAAAAAGAAGAAGAAAGAGCCGAAAAGAAGCAGAATAACGCTTCCGAAAACGGCTCCGAAAAAGAAAACGCGAAAGAGTAAGAATTATTTCGATGCGAGGAATAAAGAGAGAGTGCGCGAAAGGAGTTCTTACTCCGCAGATAAGAGGAGTAAAAATGTCTCATACCAAAAAATTATTGATAACTGTATTAGCCGTTTTAGTATGCCTTTCCGCGTGCCTGTTCACGGTTGCTTGCGGCGGTTCGGAAACGAAAGAAAGTTTTTCCGTTACCGTCGTCAACGACTCCGCAAAAGGCTCTTATACGCTCTCTCCCGAAAAGACCTCTTACGAAAAAGGCGATAAAATCACCGTAACCGTCACGGCAAACGAGGGATACGAACTCGAATATTTCGTCGTAAACGGGCAGAATGTAACGGCGACGGAAAATTCCGCGGAAATAACCGTCGAAGGCGATACTTCCGTAGAAACGGTTTATAAAGAGATCGCCGCAATCGATTACGTAACCATAGTTTGGGAAGACGACGAAGCGGCGGAATTTGTTTTTGAAACGTTCGCGCCGAAGCGCGTTAAACGCGGAACCGCGGTTTCGTTTACGTTGAGGATTTCCCCTTACTACACGGGAACGCCGAAGGTTATGGCGGGGACAGCCGAAGTCTCTTCGGACGGCGAAGGAAACTATTCCTTCGTAGCGAACGCCTCGCTTACCGTGTACGTGGAAGGACTTAAAGTCGCGAGTTCGAGAATCGAAGGATTAGGTACGGAGAAAAATCCGTATAAAATATCTAACGCCGCGCAGTTGAAAGCTTTTACCGAAAGCGTTAATTCGGGAAGCGACAAATACGCGGAGGCTTTTATCGAACTTACGAACGATATATCACTTAACGGCGAGGCTTTGGAACCGATAGGGACGAGTAAATACGTCTTTCAAGGCTATTTTAACGGAAACGGTCACACCGTCTCCGATTATAAGATGAAGCCCGCCGGAGGCATTGCGGGCTTTTTCGGCTATATTGCAACCGCTACGATTTTTGATTTGCATATCGAAACCGATTATTCGATAGAGGCTGTCGAAGAGTATAACTATATACTCGGCGGTCTTGTTGCGTATAACATAGGTTCCGAGATAGTGGATTGTTCTTTTGAAGGCGATATTTCGGTAAGATTCGAGTATGCTTCGGGAACTGCGTATCTTGGAGGAATCTGCGGATTTAT
>CAKQEE010000176.1 GCA_934230055.1 uncultured Clostridia bacterium | reverse complement strand
CCCCCGACTATGGCAACGCTATACTTTTTTGACAAAATCGCACTCCTTAAAAAAACAAAATATGTTTAATATCAGAAAAATTTACGGAAATTAGCCGCCGTGATAAACGCAAAAAATTAAAAAAGCCGAAAAACAAAGTTAAGAGATGAGATAAAAAAGAGAAAATTACGCTAAAACGTCTAAAAGATCTTTCGGAGACGAAACAAACGTTTTCGCTCCCGCAACTTCAAGCTCGTTTTTATCTCTGTATCCCCACAAAACGGAAATGCCGTTTATCCCCGCGTTTATAGCGGTTAAGGCGTCCGTTTCGCCGTCGCCTATCATATAAGAGTTTTTCGGCGAGCAACCGAGTAAGTTCATGATTTTAACGGCGGCTTCTTTGTCGGGCTTGATTTTCACGCCCTGTCTTTGTCCAACCACCGCGTCGAACTCGAATAAACTTAAATGCTCTTTTACAACCCTGTCGGTCGTAGACTGCGGTTTATTGGTAAGTATGGCAAGCTTATACCCGCGTTTTTTCAGTTCGACAAGCATATCGGAAACGCCGTCGAAAAGCTTGGTCATGGGGCTTGGAGAAGCCGTATATATTTTGTTATAAAATTCGAGCCGTTCTTCAAGCTCCGCATCCGCTAAAGGCACGCCTATACTGTCTTTAACCAAATTCTTTGCGCCGCAACCTATAAACTTACGCATTTCCGCATAAGTACGCTCCGGATACCCGTATTTTGAAAGCATTTTATTTATGTTTTCCGCAATATCGGGAAGAGTATCTAAAAGAGTGCCGTCCAAATCGAAAATTAAAACTTTATTTTCCATACTTTAAGCAGTTACATTTGCTCCACGGTTTCTATTCCGAGTAGCCCCAAAGCGGTTTTAAGCGTAATTCTCACCGCGTCCGCTATTGCCAGACGGAAATTCTTTATCTCGTCTTTTTCCGTTGCGATCTTACAGTTAATATAAAACTTGTTGAATTCGGAAGCAAGGTCGAGCGCGTATCTCGTTACCAAAGAAGGTTCGTACTTTTCCGCCGCGGACTTCACGACCTCGGGGAATCTCGAAAGCGCGGTTATAACGCCGTACTCCTCTTCGGTAACGCTTTCGGGAATGCTAAACGGTTTTACGCCGCCGCATTTTTTTATAACGCTGTTCGCTCTTGCAACCGTATATTGAACGTACGGGCAGGTTTCGCCCTCGAAAGATAATACCCTGTCGTAGCTGAAAACGATGTCTTTAATCTTGTTGTTGCAAAGCGCGCCGAAAATAACCGCACCCGTTCCGACCGCGCGTGCGGTGGCTTCTTTATCGGGAATATCGGGGTTCTTTTCTTCTATTACCTTATAAGCCTTTTCAATCGTTTTGTTTATAACGTCCTCTAACAAAACGACCTTGCCTTCTCGCGTACTCATAGAACCGCTTTCGAGTGACACCATACCGTAAGCAACGTGAACGAGGTCTTTCGCCCAAGGCTTACCCATAAGTTCTATAACCTTAAAGAACTGCTTGAAGTGCAAGTTTTGCTGATACGCAACGACGTATAAACACTTATCGAAGTCGTAAGTATTCTTTCTGTAAATCGCCGCCGCAATATCCCTCGTCGCATATAAAGAAGATCCGTCCGACTTTAAAATGAGACAAGGCGGCATTCCGTATTCTTCCAAATCGACGATACTCGCCCCGTCCGAAACTTTAAGAAGATTTTTTTCTTTAAGTTCTTCCACGACGGGCGACATTTTGTCGTTATAAAAGCTTTCGCCCGCATAGGAATCGAAAGAAACGTTAAGAAGCTTATAAATTTTATCGACCTCTTCAAGCGTAATTTTCTTAAACAGCTCAAAAAGAGTATTCGCCTCTTTGTCGCCGTCCTCTATAAGCTTGAAATAATGCCTCGCCTCGTCGTCGAGTTCGGGGTGAATTTTGGCTTCCTCGTGAAATTTTACGTAAATTCTGGAAAGCTCTTTAAGCCTTCCTTCCTTAACGGCTTCTTCGCTGCTCCATTTTTTGAACGCGACGATAAGCTTGCCGAACTGCGTGCCGTAGTCGCCGAGGTGGTTTATGCCGACCACTTTATACCCGAGAAACCTGTAAATTTTGCAAAGCGCGCTTCCGATAACGGTAGTCGAAAGATGACCGATATGGAAGGGTTTTGCAATATTTATGGAAGAATAGTCGACGCAAATCGTTTTGCCTGCGCCGATAGCCGCGCTGCCGTAATTTTCGCCTTTTCCTAAAACCTCTTTAAGGGTATCTTCTATAAAGCCCTTGCGGTTGATTTTGAAATTAAGGTAGCCGCCTACCGCCTCGCAACTCTTTATAACCTCGTCTTTACCAAATTTTTTTACAAGCTCTTCGGCAATCGCAACGGGAGATTTGTGTAAAATTTTAGAAAGCTTAAAACACGGCAAAGCGTAATCGCCGAGATTTCTGTCCGGCGGCGTTTCCAAAAGCTCTGCCGCGTTCACGCCTTCTATCTCTATTTTGTCCGCTATATACTTTTTATAATCCATCGTTTGCGTTTTTCCTTTTCACATAATGTCAGCTCTTATACATTTTAGCAAAATATTTATTAAAAAGCAACATAAAAAGTTGTCTTTTTAACACAAATAATGCTATAATTATTCAAGAAATAAAAAACGAAAAAATTTCGGAGATAAATTATGAAATTAGGAGTTGTAGGACTGCCTAACGTAGGAAAATCCACGTTGTTCAACGCAATCACAAAAGCCGGCGCGGAATGCGCAAACTACCCTTTCT
>CAKQEE010000175.1 GCA_934230055.1 uncultured Clostridia bacterium | reverse complement strand
GCCCACCATACAATACATAGCGGAAGAACTGAATTCTGTCGGAATAAAAGACATAATAATCGTAGTAGGTCCCGATTCGCAGGTGATAGAAAAACATTTCGGTCCCGCGCCGGAGCTTGAAGAAAGACTTCTTTCCGACGGCAAGAAAAAGCTTTACGAGATAGAGCGCGAAACGCGCCGCTTTAACGTGAAGTTCGCAACGCAGACGGTGGCGAACGGTCTTGCGGGGGCAATGCTTTGCGCGGAACCTTATCTCGAAGATGGCGAGCCTTTCGCGCTGCTTCTCGGCGACGAGCTTTTATACGCGGGCGAGGGCGAAACGCCTTGCGTGAAAACTCTTGCGGACATATACGAAAAAACCGGCAAAAGCGTTATCGCCACTATGGAAGTTTTCGGCGACGACGTGAGTAAATACGGCAACTTCGGCATAAGCGTAGAGGAAGCGGGTGCGTTTTCGGTCGATAAAATCATAGAAAAACCTTCTGTGAACGACGCTTTGTCTAACTACGCGCTTATCGGAAGATACGTTTTATCGGGCGAAGTTATGGGTATGCTTAAAAAGCTGAAACCGAGAGGAAACGAAATTTGCCTTACGGACGCGCTTGACGAGCTTGCAAGAAAGGGTAAGCTTCTTGCCGCGCCGTTCGAGGGAAAAAGATACGACGTCGGCGATAAAGAAGGTTATGTTAAAGCCAACGTGGAATTCGCTCTTAAAAACCCCGAGTTCGGCGAAGATATTAAAAATTATCTTATAGACCTTGTAAAAAATTTCTGATTAAAGGAACGCTATCTTAATTTATGACGGAAAAAACCTGCCCGAAATGCAAAACCACTTTATCCGAATTTTATTCCACGGGAATGTTCGGGTGTCCTTTTTGCTACAAATCTTTTGAAAGCGAATTACCGCGCGTGCTGAAAAAAGTTCAGGGCGCGGAAAGGCACGTGGGTAAGTCGCCCAAGGTGAGCGGGGTGGACAGACAGCTTGTTTCGGAATACGAAAGACTTAAACAGGAAAAGGAAATAGCAGGGATAGAAGGTAGATTTTCGGACATGGCGGAAATAACGGCGGAAATCTTCGATTTAAAAGCGGAACTCGAAGAAAGGGGGCTTTTATGAGAGAATTAAGCTCCGAGCTTTTAAGCGGAAGCATCGTTACCACAAGAATTCGCCTTGCGAGAAACCTTGCGAACGCACCCTTTAAACTTACGGACGAACGCGCCGCGAGGGGCGTTATTAAAGCCGTGGAACGCGCGCTTGCGGGCGTGGAGAACCTGAAACTTTTGTATATTAAAGACCTTTCTTCTATGTCGCTTGAAGCGATGAAAGAGCGGCACGCGATAAGCCTTAATCTTATGGAAAATACGGAAAGCGGCGCGGTTCTTATCAACGAGGACGAAAGCGTTTCCGTTATGGTGAACGAAGAGGACGTTATTCGCGAGCAGTGCATTATGAAGGGTTTGCGCCTTGCGGAAGCTTATCGCAGGCTTGAAGGGGTAGACGACGTTCTTTCCAAAAATCTTGACCTTGCTTACGACGAAAAATACGGATATTTAACGGCTTGCCCTACCAATCTCGGCACGGGAATGAGAGCTTCCGTAATGATGTTTTTGCCCGCCCTTACCGAATCGGGAAAGATAAAAAAGGTTAAAGCGGAAATAGAATGCAGGGGGCTTACCGTAAGAGGATTATACGGAGAGGGCAGTCGCGCGGAAGGATATAATTATCAGATAAGCAACGAGCGTACTCTCGGTGTTTCGGAAGAAGATATTTTGCGCGGCGTGGAAGAAACCGTTCTCGATATATGTGCGGCGGAACGCTCGGAAATGGAAAGGCTTTACGGAAAAAGCGAACTATATGCCATGGATAAGGCGAAAAAAGCCTTCGGAATACTTACAAACGCCGTATTGCTTTCTTACGACGAATTTTTGTCTTATATAGCGGACGTAAAGCTCGGCGCAATGCTCGGCGTGATAGGCATAAGCGATTTGGAAACGATAGACGACCTTATTGTTTCCGTTCGCCCCGCAAATCTTTGCGAGCGGCACGGCAAAAAGCTTTCCGCAACGGACAGGGATCTTTTCAGGGCGGAAGTTACCGCAAAAACTCTTTTAAAATTGATTGATTAAGGAGCGGTTATGCAATACGATAACTTTTCCAAAAACGTTAATAAGGTGCTTGAACTTTCCGAGCAACTCGCAAAGCGATATAATTGCCACTATATCGGCAGCGAACATATTTTGTTCGGACTTTTAAACGCGAACGACGGAAGAGCTTCCACCATTCCTAAAGAAGCGGGTGTGGATAACGACAGGTTTTTGTTCTTGTTTCAAAAAACGGTAGATCCGCACGTTCGCATTTCGGGGAATATGTTCACCCCGAGAACGAAACACCTGCTCGACAAGTCGGTAGAGATTTCTCTTAAAGCTCGAAGAGGCTACGTGGGAACGGAACACCTTTTGCTTGCGTTGCTTCTCGAAAACGACAGTCTTGCCGCTTCTATGCTGATAAAAATGCGCGTAGATATAGACGCGATGGCGGAAGACATTGCGGAAAGTATTCTTGCGGAGGATAACGAGCAGGTAGGCGAAAGCAACGGATACGAACCCGCCAGCGCGAAGTTTAAACCCGCAAAGCGCGGTAAAGAGGACGACGAGAGAGATTTGGAAGAACTTTCCCGTTTCGGCGTAAATTTAAATCGCCGCGCCGCGGAAGGAAAACTCGATCCCGTTATCGGAAGAAAGAACGAGATAGACC